>JBEBJX010000021.1:0-29242 GCA_040079655.1 Sphingopyxis sp.
TTACCACCCGCATCGCGTGAATCGCTGTCGGTCACGCCGGTGCGATAGCCCCCGCGCCCATTGCCCGCCGCATCGCGTGAATCGCTGTCGGTCACGCCGGTGCGATAGCCGCCGCGCCCATTGCCCGCCGCGTCGTGCGAATCGCTGTCGGTGATGCCAGTGCGCCCACGGCCATTGCCTGCGGTATCGCGTGAATCTCTGTCGGTCACGCCGCTGCGCCCGCCGCCACGGCCATTGCCCGCAACATCGCGCGAATCGCGATCAGTATAACCCGTATGCCCGCGCCCATTGCCCGCAGTATCGCGTGAATCGCTGTCGGTGATGCCGGTACCGCGGCGGCCACGCCCACGGCCGCTCGGGTCAGAGCCCGCGCCAGAATCGCCGTCGGAAATGCCGCTGCCGCCCCGCCCGCGCCCAGAACCATCCGATGGATCGCTATCGGTGATACCTGTGCGCCCGCGTCCGCGCCCAGCCTGATCGGATGAATCGCTGTCGGTAATGCCGCGGTTTCCGCGTCCACGATTGGCCACGTCATAGCTGTCACTGTCGGTAATGCCCGTGCCGCCACGGCCACGGCCGCTGCCGTCGCTGGGGTCGCTATCGGTAATGCCGCTACTGCCACGGCCACGGCCCGAGCCGTCTGACGGATCGCTGTCGGTAACCCCGGTGCGGCCATAGCCACCACGGTCTGATGAATCGCTGTCAGAACGGCCGGTGTAATTTTGCGCTTTGGCTTCGCCGCTGATAAACGCTGTTGCGCCGCCAGCCAAAGCCGCAGCACCCGCTACGGTCGACATGAATGAACGGCGATTCATTGGTTTCTTATCGGACATGGTCACTCTCCCACGGAATAGATAAAGGCAAAACATGCGCGCGACGCGAATATATGGGTCATTCAGTTATTGAATTGTCCCCGTTGTGCACCCGCTAATCTGTATCGCAGATGAATCATACGACACTATGACAGATAAGCCGCAGCATTCAATTAGATAAAGTTAGTTGCGAATCGTTCGCGTTATTTGGCGAGCACCCGCTTGACGCCGCTCATGACTAGCAACACTGCTATAACAGCGCCGCTGTCCGCTGCCAGGTCGAGCCATTCAGGGCTGCGATGCAGCGCGGGGATGGCCTGAACGCATTCGATCAGCGCACCAAAGGCGATCAAGCTTGGCAACAGCACCTGCCATTTTGCGCGCGGATATGCGGCAATGGCTAGCACAGTCAGCGTGGCGAAGGCCACGAAATGTTGCACCTTATCCGACGGCGCGCCGGGCGGCATCGGCGGCACCGGCGAGAGCGTGGCGTAAAATGTCGCCCCCACTGCGAACCAGAACAGCGGGATGGCGATAACGGCAAAGGCGCGCGCAATCATGCCACTGCCAGCGCGCTCAACAGGCCGGAGAGCATAATCGCATCATGATCGCGGCGATTGGCGGCTATCACCTGCATCCCGAACGGCAGACCGTCGCGCGCGCGGCCAATCGGTGTTGACGTCGAAGGAAGCCCTGCAAAGGTCGCCATGCTAATCCATGCGAACTGATCGGCATAAGGTGTTGATTTTCCATCAATCATGATGGTTCGCGCTGCCATGTCGGGCGTGTCATCGTGGGGAAACGCCGTGCTGCCGTGCACCGGACACAGGATCGCGTCGAACGCTTCGAACAGCACTGCGAATTGCCGCTGCACCTGTGCCTGAACGTCTTGCAAGCCAAACCATTGGCGCATCGTCATAACGCTGCCGTCGGGCGCGGGCGCGCCGCCGCTGATGACCACCATCAACATCCGGATATAGTCGTCGAACAGTCTATCAAGATCGGGAAGTAAATCACTGTTTTTGCTGATGATTGCGCCTTGCCCCGCCGCCACATCGGCGACACGCTCTATGCCTGTCGCGATCTCCTGGCTAACGGCGGCACGCGGGTGTTGGATGAGCACCAACAGCCGCACGCCGTCCAATGTGGTGATCCGCGCGCGGGGGAGAATTTCGCCCGCCACCACATCCAGCAATGCAGCCAAATCCTCGGCCGCGCGCGCCATGGGGCCAGCAACTGATAAGGGCCTGTCCGCATTGTCCATGCCAGGGCGGCGGTGGCCATCCAATGGGATAACGCCATAGCTGGCCTTGTGCCCAAACACCCCGCAAAAATGGGCAGGCGTGCGGATCGACCCGCCAATGTCGGTGCCAATTTCCATCGGGACCATGCCGCTTGCCAGCGCGGCAGCCGATCCGCCCGATGAACCGCCACAGGTTCGCGTGGCGTCCCACGGGTTCACGGTCCGGCCATAAATGGGGTTGACCGTCTGAAGATCCGCAAGTGCGACGGGGACATTGGTCTTGCCGAGGATGACCGCGCACGCCTCGCGCAATTTACGCACCGTTGACCCGTCCTCGTCGATGACATTGTCTCGATACTCGACGAAACCCATGCTCTGCACATGGCCGGCAAGCTCGTAACTTTCCTTTACCGTCATCGGCACGCCTAGCAGCGGCCTGCGTTCCCCCGCCGCTATGGCCGCATCGGCCGCCACTGCATCTTTGCGGGCGCGGGCATAATCCTTCACCACCACGGCATTGAGCCCCGGATTGAGCGCCTCAATCCGCGCAATCGCTGCTTCGCACTCAGCAACAGCCGTGGTGCGCCCATCGGCAATCGCCCGCGCGGTTTCCAGTGCAGTCATTTGATACGGAAATGCTGTCATGCTCGCTCTCCTCAAGTTGAGGAGTGGCGCAAAGCCAAGGCGCGAGCAAGTAAGAATGATCGCTAACGGGAAAGTGGGGAGCTTCTGTTGCCCGGCGGCGCTTTTGATCTCGCGGCGGTTCGCTGGCGCTCACGCCTCCGATGGGGCGGCCTTTCGGCCGGCGCGCGTTCGCGCTTGCGAACCCTATCGGGTTCGAGCGCCGGAGGATAGGACATGGAAAGTGGGGAGCTTCTGTTGCCCGGCGCTCCCCGTGCCGCTGGTTTCCGATTCTGTTGCCCGGTTCGGTCCGACCGCGTTCTTTTAGAATGAATTTAAGCCGTTAGGCTCTAGTTCACGCTGCGAGAGCGAGTGCTTCGTTATCGTTTGCACTTATGGTTTTGAGCCTATAACGGGTTACTCAGCCCGAGCGAAAGATAGCGTCTTTCAATACACGTCGATCCTAGTTCGGCCCCATCAGCTGAGCCGCTCGGCAGCACGTTTTACGTGTCGCTTCGCGGCTTATATGGTGGAGCCGCCGGGTACCGCCCCCGGGTCCGCTGTACCTATTCTACGCCACAATTTATCGCCATAGTCGGTTGCCCGACAAAGATGGATATAGGCGATGCGAGGACCAATGAAAAGGGGCAGGCTTTTTTGCGGCCTTTCCCACTCGCAAGCGAGCGCGGCTGCCCCACCCCTTTCCACATAGATTTACCTGAAATTATTTTTTCAGTGCATCACGGATTTCGGTCAGCAGATCAACCTCGCTTGGCCCAGCAGGCGCTTCGTCGGCTTTGCGCATCATCTTATTGGCATATTTGACGAGCAGGAAAATAACGAAAGCGAGGATCAGAAAATTGATGATCGCAGTGATGAAACTGCCCCATGCCAGCACTGTCGCGCCAGCCGCCTTGGCCGCCGCCAGCGATGATCCGGCGGGCACTGTGCCGCTAAGCACCACATAATTATTCGAAAAATCAACGCCGCCAAAAATCCAGCCGATGAACGGCATGATGAGATCATCGGTCAGCGATGCGACGATTTTTCCAAATGCCGCGCCGATGATGACACCGACGGCCAGGTCCAGCACATTACCCTTGGCAATAAACTCGCGAAACTCTGCAAACATAGTCAACCCCTTCCCATATTATCGAGGAGGAGAGGATGCCATTAGTCGAGATGTTTGTCCAGTTAGCGCCCACTCACCTGAAATTGTCGGCATAGGCCTGTATTTTTAGGGTGCACGACGGCGTGGCGATAACATGCGCGTCAATGCCCTGATGCAATGCAAAGGAGCGCGCGGCCTCCAGGCTGTCAAACGACAGCCGCACCTGCGCCTGTGTATCGCCACTGCCTGACCAGCCCATTAACGGGTCGGCGCGGCGCGCCTCTGTGGGGCAATGTTCCAGCACCCAGCCGCGGCCACGCGCGCGGCCCGATTGCATGGCGTTTTTGGGTATCTGGTATATCCGCGCGGCCATAGGCTTCACATCCTTTGATTGAGCCATTGTCAATATATGCTCTCACCGCTTGCCGCAATGCCCGGCTTTGCTAAAGTCGCACCATATAAGCGGGAGACTATGCGTAATGAGTGAAGCCCTCTATCCGGTACCAGGCGAATTTGCAGCCAATGCGCGCATTACCGCAGCTGATTATGAGCGCCTGTCTGCCGAAGCCCGCGATAATCCCGGTGCCTTTTGGGAACGCGAATTGCATCGTCTCGATTGGATGCAACCGCCCACAAAATTGAACGAGAGCAGCTTTGATTCGGCGGATTTCGGCATCAAATGGTTCGCCGACGGGATGCTCAACCTCTCCGTCAGTTGCATCGACCGCCACCTCGCCACCCGCAGCGACCAGACCGCGATCGTCTTTGAAGGCGACGAGCCGGGCGAAGGGCGCAGCGTCACTTACGCCCAGCTGCATGACGAGGTCTGCCGCTTCGCCAATGTGCTGAAAAACCTCGGAGCAGCCAAGGGAACGCGCGTCACCATCTATATGCCGATGATCCCCGAGGCCGCCTTTGCGATGCTCGCCTGCGCGCGAATTGGTGCGATCCACAGCGTCGTATTCGGGGGTTTTTCGCCAGAAAGCCTGGCCGGGCGGATCCAGGATTGCACATCCACATTGGTGATCACCGCGGACGAAGGATCGCGCGGGGGAAAGCGTATCCCCTTGAAAGCCAATGTCGATACTGCGCTGTTGCAATGCCCCAGCGTCGCATGCGTGCTGGTCATCCGCCGCACTGGCGCCGATGTGCCGATGATGGCGGGTCGCGACCACTGGTATCAAGCTGCGCGCGATGCGGCTTCGCCCACCTGCCAGCCCGAACCGATGGGTGCCGAAGACCCGCTGTTCATCCTCTATACGTCTGGCTCCACCGGCAAGCCCAAGGGGGTGATGCACACGACGGGGGGCTATTTGCTGTGGGTTACCATGACCTTCGACATGATATTCGATTATCGTGATGGCGATCTGTTCTGGTGCACCGCTGACGTGGGCTGGGTGACGGGGCACAGCTATGTCATCTATGGCCCGCTGGCTAACGGGGCATCGACAGTGATGTTCGACGGCGTCCCCAACTACCCAGATTTTGGCCGGTTCTGGGAGACGGCACATCGGCTGGGCGTCACGATATTTTACACCGCGCCCACAGCCTTACGCGCCTTAATGCGCGAAGGCAATGATTGGGTGACGCGCCACGACCGCTCGCAGCTGCGCCTGCTTGGTACGGTGGGCGAGCCGATCAACCCCGAGGCATGGGAATGGTATCACCGTGTGGTTGGCGATCATCGCTGCCCGATTGTCGATACCTGGTGGCAAACCGAAACCGGCGGCGCGCTCATTTCACCGCTGCCTGGTGCAACCGCGCTCAAACCCGGCTCAGCAAGCCTGCCGCTGCCGGGCATATTCCCGCAACTGGTCGATGCGACAGGCGCGGTGCTGGACGGTGCGGCGAGCGGCAACCTCGTCATCACGCAAAGCTGGCCGGGGCAGATGCGCGGGGTATGGGGCGATACGGAGCGTTTCTTCCAAACCTATTTCACCGCCTATCCGGGGAAATATTTCACCGGCGATGGCTGCCGCCGCGACGAAGACGGCTATTATTGGATCACCGGCCGGGTCGATGATGTCATCAATGTTTCGGGTCACCGGATGGGCACCGCAGAGGTTGAAAGCGCCCTCGTCGCCCACCCCCAGGTTGCCGAGGCCGCGGTCGTCGGCATGCCGCACGACATCAAGGGGCAAGGCATCTATGCCTATGTCACGTTGAACGCGGGCGAGGAGGGCGGCGAGGCATTGCGCGCCGAGCTGCGTCAATGGGTGCGCAAGGAAATCGGGCCGATCGCGATGCCCGACGCGCTGCAATTCGCCCCTGCCCTGCCCAAGACCCGCAGCGGCAAGATCATGCGACGCATCCTGCGCAAGATCGCAGAGAATGACGTGAGCAATCTGGGCGATATATCGACGCTCGCTGACCCGACTGTCGTCGATCATCTGGTGGCGGGCCGCGTGAGTTAGGGTTTGAAATTAACGCGACAGCCCCATGAAAATGGCGAGCACAGCCCATCGCACAAAATAGCGGCGGCGAATATGCTCGCGCAGAACCCGCGCAAATGGCCATGGCGAGCAGACCTCCATCATTGCGCGATACCGCCGCAGCTCAGCGAAAAGATGCGCAGGAGGATCGCGAAACAGGCGGCGGCTGAGCAATCGCCAGCCGATTTTCGTATACTCTTTGTCGCAAAAATAGGCTATGGCATAGCGCGTATCGTCATGCAGTTCAGGGATGGCCGCGCCTAAATCTTCGCGAAAACCCACCAGTGACTTGGCCAGATCGTCATTTTTTGCGGTGTCAAATCGGCCTTTGCTGCGCGAAATCTGGCCAGTAATGCTATCAGACCTCACTCGATATTCCAGCCATGGTTCCGCGTGATAATAGTAGCTTTGCGCCCTCAGAAATAGCCACGGCATCGTCGCTACATCCTCAAACGCCCGCCCTGCGGGAAATTTCAGCCCAGTTATCCACAGCGCCCGCCGCGATATTTTGGTCCAGACATGCATACGCCGGCGAGTGAAAAGCCCGCGCACCAGCGCCTCACGATCATTGACAGCCTGAAAGCCCTGCCCCGCAAAAGAGGCGCAATGCTCGCCCTGTTTACGATAATCGCATAGGATGATGTCCGCCTTATGCGCGGTTATGATTTGGCGCAGCCGCGCAATCGCGCCAGGCAGCATGAAATCATCGGAATCGATGAACCACATATACTCCCCGCTTGCGGCTTCGATCATCGTATTTCGCGCGGCGCTCAACCCCCTGTTTTCGGGGTGGACAAGCCATTGCAACCGCGGCGCATATTGCTCGACCAGCTTAGAACAAAGCACGCAAGAGCCATCGGTCGAGGCGTCATCAAGCAGAATGACTTCGACGCCATCCTCATCGATCTGATCCATGATCGATGCAACGCATTCCGCTAAATAAGGTACTACATTATAGACTGGCACCAATATGCTCAGCCAGCGTGATTGCACAGTTTTTGCGACCATTTGTTTGCCCGTTTTCCGGCTAAGCCTTTTGCCCGTGACAGTGTTTATATTTATTACCCGAACCACAAGGACATGGCGCATTGCGGCTGGCTGGCGGAATGACGTCACCTTCGGCCCCGCTTTCGGCGGTGCCATATTCGCCTGGCTCATCTTTAGACGCAAAATTGGCCAGGACACTCATCGGCGACAGGGTCGTCAAAACGCCGCTAAAATCACCATCGTCAGTATCATCTTCGCCGGTGAACGGGTCAATATGGCTGGTCAGGAAATCGGGCAATTCGGGCAATTGCGCTGGCTCTTCAAAGCGAAATTGCGCTTGTGCAACCGTGCGCGTCACATCTTCGCGGATGGCCTGTAACATCCGTTCAAACAGCATGAAGGCTTCACGCTTATATTCATTGATCGGCGTTTTTTGGGCATAGGCACGCAGAAAAATGACGGTGCGCAGCGCATCGAGAGTCGAGAGATGCTCTTTCCAATGATGATCTAGCGATTGGAGCAGGATAGATTTTTCTACGCTACGCCAAGTTGTTGTATCAATTTCCTGAGATTTCATCTCAACAAAGGCATTGGCGCGCTCCGCGACCCGCTCGTCGATTGTTTCGGGGTCCAGCCCATCCTCATTGGCCCATGCGTCGGCGGGGATATCAACCCCCAACACCGCCTGCGCGCGTTCGTTCAACCCCGCAAGATCCCATTGTTCTGGATAGCTGCCAGGCGGGCAAGCGTCGGCAACCAACGCATTCACGGTTTCCTGGCGCATGTCATAAAGCACATCATCAACTGCGTCGGCATCCATGATGTCGCTGCGCTGTTCATAAATAACCTTGCGCTGGTCATTCATGACATTGTCATATTCAACCACTTGTTTGCGAATGTCATAATTGCGCGCCTCGACCTTGCCCTGCGCGGTCTCAATCGCCTTGGACAGCAAACGCGACGCGGGCAGCGCCTCTCCATCCTCAAGATTCGATCGCATCATTTTGGCAAACATCGTGTCCGGGCCAAATATCCGCAGCAGATCATCATCGAGGCTAAGGTAAAAGCGCGACAAGCCAGGGTCGCCCTGTCGCCCAGACCGCCCGCGCAGCTGATTGTCGATGCGGCGGCTTTCATGGCGCTCGGTGCCCAGCACAAACAGCCCGCCCGCCGCCTTGACTCGCTCGCGCTCTTCTTCGACATCGGCGGTGATCGCAGCAATTGCAGCCTCGCGCTCTGGCCCCTCAGCCATTTCGGCCAGCTCATCGCCGATACGAAACTCGATATTGCCGCCAAGCTGAATATCGGTGCCGCGGCCCGCCATATTGGTGGCAATGGTCACAGCACCCGGCCGGCCGGCCTGCGCGACGATATGCGCTTCGCTCTCATGATAGCGCGCGTTGAGGACGCTATGTTCGACGCCCTCTTCCTTGAGGAACCCCGACAATAATTCGGATTTCTCGATCGAAACCGTCCCGACCAGAACAGGCTGGCCCCTGTCCGAATGCTCCTTGATCGTTTTGGCAATGCCTTTGAACTTGTCGACAGTGTTTTTGTAGAACAGGTCATCATCGTCTATGCGCGCGACGGCGCGGTTGGTCGGAATTTCCACGACCGAGAGCTTGTAAATATCGAAAAACTCCGGCGCTTCGGTTGCGGCGGTGCCGGTCATCCCGCCCAATTTGGGGTACATACGAAAGAAATTTTGGAAGGTAATCGACGCAAGTGTTTGATTTTCAGGTTCAATTTTAACACCCTCTTTTGCCTCAACCGCCTGGTGCAAGCCATCTGACCAGCGTCGCCCGTCCATCATCCGCCCGGTAAACTCGTCAATGATGATGACCTTGCCGTCCTTGACGATATAGTCGGTGTCGCGACGGAACAGTACATTGGCGCGCAGTGACTGGTTCACATGGTGCACGGCCTGGGTATTTTCGATGTCATAAAGGTTCGAGCCGTGGAGCAGCCCTGCGCTCTCCAGCAATCGCTCAACCTTCTCGGTGCCGTCCTCGGTCAGCGTGATGTTGCGCTGTTTCTCATCCTTGTCATAATCGCCATCAACCAATTGTTTGACCAGGACATCGACCGAAACATACATCTCCGATTTATCGTCAGTGGGCCCTGAAATAATCAGCGGGGTGCGCGCTTCGTCGATCAGGATCGAGTCCACCTCATCGACAATTGCGAAATTGAACGGGCGGTGGACCATCTGATCGCGCGAATATTTCATATTATCGCGCAGATAATCGAACCCAAGCTCGTTGTTGGTCGCATAGGTGATGTCGGCTGCATAAGCCGCGCGGCGTTCATGCTCGGCCAAGTTGGGGACGATAACCCCGGTGGTCAGCCCCAAAAAGCGATAAACCTGCCCCATCCATTCACAGTCGCGCCGCGCCAAATAGTCGTTGACGGTCACAACATGGACACCCTTGCCCTCAAGCGCGTTGAGGTAGGTCGCGAGCGTCGCTACCAGCGTCTTGCCCTCGCCGGTGCGCATTTCGGCAATTTCACCGCGATGGAGCACAATGCCGCCGATCATCTGCACATCATAATGGCGCTGCCCCAGCGCGCGCTTGGCCCCTTCGCGGACCACCGCGAACGCTTCGGGCAGGATATCGTCGAGCGTTTCACCCTCGACTAGCCGCGCCTTGAAAGCTTCGGTTTTGCCGCGCAGCTCCTCGTCGCTCAGGCCGATGAGCGATGGCTCAAAGCCGTTGATCGTCTCGACAATTTTGCCGAGTGATTTGACGTAACGGTCGTTAGAAGTGCCGAAAACGGCCTTGGCAATTTTGCCGAGCATAGGTGATTCCTAATATTGAGCGGTGCGGCGCGCGGATTGACGCTCGCCAGATTGAGATGCGATGAGTGGTGCCCAGTGGGCGGGCGCGGGGCCGGCTATTCCAGTCGGCGGCCCAAATGGATGATGGCAAACAGGCGCTGCGGCGCTACGCCGACCAAGACACGCGCGGCGCGCTGGGCGCGCGATAGCGATGGGCGCGCAACGGCAAGCAGCACGCGGCGAGGCACCGCGACCTGACTACATGGGGCCGCGACCTCAACCGCCGCAACGCGCGCCTCAGCGCTTATCGCCTGCCCCATGGGCACAACAGCGCGATCACCCCCACCAAATCCGATGGTGGCGGCCAGCAAGGCATAAAGGATCGTCAACAGTTCCAAGTCACTTCGTCCGTCTCACGCATCATGCGTCTATGCGCACATAGAGGTTGAAATAGCGTTCGTCCACGGCAAACGCATCACCTCACGTCACCCCCTCGGGTAAGGGTGTGGGAACGGGCGGTGGGGGCGGCAGGAGAGGTGGTGCTTCAGTGGCCGATATTGGGTCCGTCGCTCGACGATCTTGGTCTATCCAGTTTGGATCATTGCCAAACACGCCTCGCGATAAGATAGTCTCAAACCAGAGTCCCTCCTGCGGTATAACTTGCCCTGGCCTGAGCAAGATTAAATCTAGCGCATGCGAACATAGTCTTTCGGTCAACGCCGATCTTACTCGACTAATTGTAATGACTTCACAAAATGCAACCACTCGTCGGGGGAGAATGTGAACACGCAGCACCAGTAATTCAGCATCCATAACAGCCGCATGAGACATTGGCGGTTGTATGAGCTGTGTATTATCCGGCAAAATCCAACGCACTCGTTTGGTAACAGAACATTCGATCGGATTTCCATCAAGATCAAACGCTGGAGCGTAACGGGCACGTAATCGCAATGCAGTGCAAGCTGCGGCATCAAGCGCCGCATTTCCGCTTGACGATTTGATTTCGCACCCAACCACCGCGCCAGCCCTATTCAACGATAATATTGTAACAGTAACCCCCTCGGCCTCCTCTATTTGGGCCGACATGGGATAATCATCGGTTGTCACCCACGTCCCCTCATTGCCGATTGCCACTGGTGCTCGTGATCTGTCGGAAGGATCTAGCCCTATCACCTCAACGATTTCAGGATAGGGTTTCTGTTCGGGTCTTTGAATGGACGAAAGCGGCACCTCGCCTACTGGCTTGCCAGGCCCTTCATCAGCCGTCTGCGCACTCAATTGCTGCGTCGATGACATCAGGCACACAGCCACCGCCAGAGTCCGAACAAGCCACGCTGATCTCATCATTATGACGTTCTCCCTTATCACTGCCCCGCAGGCGGCGTTGGCGTGGCAGGAGCGGGCGCAACCGCAGGCGGGGCCACCACTTCGGGGTGGAGCACGGGGTGTCGCCAAACAATCCGCCTGGTCTGCGTTCCCGCTATCGCATTGCCCGCCGCATCGCGCGCAGGCGTAAAGAACGCGCGCAGCCGCAATATCGCGCAAGTGCCCTCGTCCAAATTGGCAAAGCCGCTGCTCTCGACAATCGAACAGCCATCGACAAAGCCCAATGGCGCGATCGACAGCCGCACCCGCACCGCGCCCTCTTGCTGCGCACGATAGGCCTCCGCCGGATAATCGGCGAGCGACACCCATTGCGCCGGATCGCCCAATGCCCGCGCTGGGGTCGCGGCTGTGGGGGCAGCGGGCGGCGGCGTGGCCTGCGCCGTGGCTGGCGCGGCGGCCAACAGACCAAATCCCATCAAACCCAATCGAACCATCATCATCGACACTCTGCCCTCAAATCATGCTGAACCGCTAAACGCTGTGCAAGCGTCGCCGTCAAGCCCTTGCCCGTTGACGAGAGCCATAGCCTGCGGCATTTGGTCTGTATGACCGCCCCATCGCCGCTCGCGCCCTCATCATTCCCCGCCCTGCCCGACATAGCGGGGGTGACGCGGCGCATCGCCCGCGCGCACTATAAGGCGTGGGACCGCTGTGACCTCACCTATATCGAGCTGGCCGAAGGGACGGCGGTGGCGGGCGTGACCACACGCAACATCTGTTGCTCTACCGAGGTCGAGATGTGCCGGATGGGCATAGCAGGCGGAGCCGCGCGCGCGCTCATCGTCAATGCTGGCAACAGTAACGCTTTTACCGGCTATCGCGGGCGCGAAGCGGTGGAGGGGATCATGGCGCAGGTGGCTGCGCATCTGGGCTGTGACAATCGCGACATATTTGTCTGCTCAACCGGCGTCATCGGCGTGCCTTTGCCACAGGATAAGGCGCGCGCTGGATTGGACGCGGTGTTCGCAGCAGCTGACTGTTCATGGCAAGAAGCTGCTTCAACTATCTGTACTACTGATACTTTTGCCAAGGGCGCCCACGCCAGCGCGATGATTGGTGGCATCCGTGTCAACGTGGTCGGTATCGCCAAGGGTTCAGGGATGATTGCCCCTGATATGGCGACGATGCTGAGTTTTATCTTCACCGACGCGGCGGTCACGCCGACGCTGCTCCAGGCGATGATCGCCAGCGCCAATGACGACACGTTCAACTGTATCACGGTCGACGGCGACACATCGACCAGCGATACGTTGCTGGCCTTTGCCACCGGAGCGGCGGGGAACGAGCCGCTCAGCCGCATCACCGATAATGGGGCCGAGGCGCTCTATGCCGCGATCCAATCGGTTTGCCGCGACCTGGCGCAGCAAATCGTCCGCGATGGCGAAGGGGCGCAAAAGTTCGTCACCATTGACGTTAGCGGGGCCGTGAGCGACGCCAGCGCGCGGGCGATTGGCCTTGCCATCGGCAATTCACCGCTGGTCAAAACCGCGATTGCGGGCGGCGACGCCAATTGGGGCCGCGTCGTCATGGCAGTGGGCAAAGCGGGTGAGCCGGCGGATCGTGATCGCCTGTCGATCAGCTTCGGCGGCCATAATGTCGCACGGCTCGGCATGCCCGTCTCACACTATGACGAAGCACCCGTCGCCGCTCACCTCGCGGGGCGCGACGTGCACATCGGCGTTGACATCGGCCTGGGCAAGGGCTTTGCTACCGTGTGGACGTGCGACCTGACCCACGGTTATATCAGCATCAACGCCGATTATCGCAGTTAAAGGACGCTTTCGAGCCAGCCCTTAAGCGCGCTTTTGGGCGCGGCGCCCACTTTTTCCGCGACCTTTTGCCCGCCTCTGAACAGCATCATCGTCGGGATACCGCGCACGCCCAGCTTGCCCGGCGTATCGGGGTGATCGTCGATATTGAGCTTGGCGATCACCACCTTACCCGCCAGCTCATCGCTGATTTCCTCCAATGCCGGGCCAATCATTTTGCATGGACCGCACCATTCGGCCCAAAAATCGACGAGCACGGGGACGTCACTGGCCAACACATCCGTAGCAAAACTGGAATCGGTAATCGCTTTAGTGGGCATGGTCTTTCTCCTGATATGATCCAGATAGGGTGCGTCTTGTCATTGCTCAAGGAAATAGGTGAACAGCTTTGCTATGCCACTGCCAATTTTGGCTTGTGCTCTTCGATTAACGTATCGGGAAGCGTGATAAGGCGCGGCGCTTCGGAAAATAGCAGGCTGGCGGAGACGGTATGCGCAGGGAAAATCACGCGCAACGCCGCGACATAGGCGGCCATTTGCCGAAGATAGCCCTGTGGCACATTTTCAGCGCAGTCGGGCACGAAGCCCCCACTCTTAAAATCAATGACGCGGACTTCGGTGTCGTTCACCATCAACCGATCAACCGTGCCCGCGATAACGCGGCCATCGACCAGCGCCGAAAATGGCACTTCTGCAAGTGAATCAGGGCCGAACAGATCAGCAAAGGCCGGATCATGAAGCACCGCCAAAACCGAATCAACCATCGCCTCGCACACAGCTTCGGCCTCATAGTCGGTTGCATCGGCAAAATGTGCGCGGTTATTCAGCCATCGCATAGCAGCGGCGCGGCGATTTTCTGGCGCGGTCTGTGGCAATCGTTCAAACAGCGCGTGGATCATCGTCCCACGCGCCATTGCTGCAGCTTGCCGAGCAGTGGGTGGCGGCCGCGACACCGACAGCTCCTCATAGTCTTCCTTAGAAGAAGGCGCTAATGGTTTGAACGGGCGCGGTTCTTGAGGTGATATCGCACTGGCCCATGCGGGAATGTCGATCGCATCATGCGTCACTTGCACTGATTGGTTGATCCGCCGGTCCTCACTTCCCCCAACGGCATAGGTCAGCGCACTGCCCCACACCGGGTCAGGCGCCGCTTCGCCACCCAGTGCCTGCGCTGCGTTCTCAATCGCGCTATACCAATTGCCGGCGGGCAGTTTATCATTGAATGGAAGCGAGCCCGCGACGAACAGCATGCGCTCGGCGCGCGTCGCCGCCACATAAAGCAAGCGCATATGCTCCTTCATATCGTCCGCTTCTTTTGCCACGAGCTTCGCCTGTAAGGCCGCAGGACATTTCGCCTTGTTTGTGGCAATGAGGGGGATTTCACCAACATCATCGCCGCGCCAGAGGATGATCTCGTCGGGCTTTCCCATGGGGTTTCCGGCTGCATCGGCGAGGATGATGATCCGCGCCTGTAGCCCCTTGGCCCCATGCACGGTCATCACCCGCACCGCATCGTCCACATCCTCAAGCTCTCGTTTTATTTCGTTAGTGCCCGCATCAAACCAGTTGAGAAAGCGGTGTAGCGATGCGCCTTCGCGGTTTTCAAACACCAGGGCCTGCGTGACCAGTTCCTCAAGGGGATCGAGCGCCGCATGGCCCAACCTCGCCAGTAACCGCGACCGCCCCATCATCGGCCCCGACAGGATGGTTTCGATAAAGCGGTGCGGGCCAGCATATCCAGCCATGGCTAGCAGGTCATGGAGCGGGCTCAGCCTCTCTGATAACAGGCTCTGACTGTTGATGTGCCGCCACAAAGAAACGGGAAATTTGCCCTGCCCATCCATCCGCCAGCCATGCTCGATCAGATCATCGTGGCTCCACCCGATGAGCGGCGAGACCAGCAGGCTGGCGAGGTTCAAATCGTCATGCGGTTGCAGGGGAAAACGCATTGCCGCCAGCAGATCCTGAACCGCAATAGGGGATTGCAGTTTCAGCCGATCGACACCCGCGACGGGGACATTTTGACTAATCAGGCGCGAGACGATCAGCGCGGCAATATCGCTGCGTTTGCGGACCAGGATCATGACGTCAGACGGCGCCACCGGGCTCCCGTCTATGCCTTCATCAATCCAGCCTCGCACCGTCTGGCTGATTTTCCCTGCGACGCGCCGTGTGGCCTTGTCTATCCACCCCTCCTCGCCGGTTTCATCGTCACCGAGCGGTTCTTCGCCCAGCACCTCTTTTGGGCTATCGCTATCGTCGCCATCACTCTCATCAGAGCGATTTTCTGCCTGTCCTGACACGCTTGAATAGGGTTCTAATGGCCAGATCGTGACACGCCCCGACGCATGGGTGGCCTGGGCGCTATGGTTGACGCTGTCCACGTCCAGACCAAATTGTTCTGGCCCGGCATCGGCAATCAATCGATCAACCAGTTTCAAAATAGGTGGTGATGACCGGAAATTGACGTCGATGGCGATGTCGTTAAACGCGCGATCAGCATCGCGCCCCAATTGTTTGAATAGTTGGCGCGCCGCATCAAAATAGATCGGGCTTGTGCCCTGAAATCCGTATATCGCCTGTTTGGTGTCGCCGACGACAAATAATGTTCGCAAAGCCTCGATTTTAGCCCCATCGCCAGCAAAAAACTCTTCGCTGAGCGCACGGACGATGCGCCACTGATTGCCGTTGGTGTCCTGCGCCTCATCGACAAGGATGTGGTCAATGCGCGCGTCCAATTTATATCGAATCCATTTTTGTGTATCAGATTCGAGCAGCGATATCGCACCTTCTATAAGGTCATCAAAATCAAGAACGCCGTCGCGGCGCTTGGCGGATTGATAGGCGCGTGCGAAATGTTGCCCTACGGCCAGCGCCCCCGCCAGCTTGTCAGTCAAAGCCATATGCGCTGCACTATCGCGCTTTTCGGCCAAGGTGTCGGCAATCCGCTGTGCAATTTCCTCCACGCCCCCCAGCTGCTTGGGGTTGCGATATTCATTTCGCAATGTGCCCTTGTCGGTCAGCAAAGCCGATAGCGCGGTGTCGATGGTCTCGGCGCGCGCCTCTTTATCCGCCGCCAGCCACCCGCTCAATCGCCCAGCATATTCCAGACCGGTGTCCCTGCCCCATGCGATACAGGCATCAATCAGGTTGCGGATGGCCTGTTCGTCCAGTTCGGACAGACAGCATTGACTGGCCAGCCATTCGCTGGGCGCGGCGTCGCTCGGCAAATCAAATTGGCCACGCAGCCACGGCCCGACGCCGGCAGGTAGGGCATCGAGCGCCTTATGTGCGGCGGCACAGCGAAATAGATAGGCCTGTGCCCGCCCATCGCCAAGGTCGAGCGCCAGATCGTGCAACCGATCGAGAAAACCCATATCACCGCTTGCCCGCGCGCCCGCTATTAAAGCGGAGAGGGTTTCGCGCTGCAGCTCGACAATCTCTCTCTCTTCTATGGCTCTGAATCCTGCGGCTATCCCCGCTTCATCGGGAAAGGACGCGAGCAATGACTGGCAAAAACTATGGATAGTCTGAATAGCCAGCCCACCGCCAGGGGCATCGATCACCCGCGCGAATAATGTGCGGGCATAGCTCAGCATATCCTTGTCGAGGTGGCCAGGAGCATGGATTTCATGAAGAGCCGTCATCAGCTCCGCGTCTTTCATCTGCACCCACGCGCCCAGTTTTTCGCGGATACGGAACGCCATTTCCGCCGCGCCCGCCTTGGTGAAAGTGATCGCCAAAATCGATTGCGGCCTCACCCCCTCCAGCAGCAACCGCAATATCCGCGCCGAGAGGACTTGCGTCTTGCCGGTTCCGGCCGAAGCGGACATCCAGGCATTGTCATGTGGATACGCCCCGATCGCCTGTTCGTTCGTCAGCCGTTTTGGGGTGCCGGATATGTTCATGCGCCGTCCCCCGTGGTTTCGGGGTTGTGCCCGCCGCGGCCATACCATTCCTCAAGCCGCATCAATTGATCAAAATCCGCATAAGGGGCAAATTGCGGTGCCAATTTGGCAATGAAGCCCTCGTTTCCAGCCAGATAACGCGCGATGCTTTGTTCGATTATGACACGCGCTTCGGCGACAAAGCTATCGGGGTTCATCCGCCTGACCACATTCTTTGTGGGTTTGTAAAAAGGCTGTTGTTTCCATCCCAATTGCTCGGTGCGTGGTTGGCGATTGCTCCGCCAATATTCGAACAGGCTGACATGCCCCTCTGCCCCAGGAAAGGCGCCCTGCTCTGCCATCATGGCCAGCAATCCCAATTGCAGGGCATAGCCCGCCTCAACCGCTTTTTGTCCCGGGCTCGTGCCGCTTTTATAGTCCACTACGGCCAATGTTCCGTCGACAAGGCGGTCGAACCGATCAGCTTTGCCTGAGAGGGAAATACCGCCGATAGCGATACTGCCGCGCTGTTCCGATGCCGCGATGATTGGCACTCGCCCTTCGCCTAGCCCCTCGGCAATCATTTCCGCAAAATGACGCAGCGCAATGGCTATGCGCGGTGCCCATATCGCGCGCATGATCGGGCTTGTTTCCGGCCCCGCCAGCATAACATCGAAATGCTTATCAAGCGCGGCGATGGTCCACTCTTTGCCCTTCAGCCATTGTTCCATCACGTCATGCACCGCCGTTCCGCGCCAGGCGGCCGTAGGCTCTGCATCGAGCCGATCAAGCGGCCTTAGCCCAAGCGCATTGCGGGCGTAAAATGCGAAAGGGTCTGCGCGCAATGTATCGACTTCGGTGACACTGAGCGCACGTGGGCGTTTGTGTCGCGGCGGGTGCAATATCGGGCGCGTGGCAGGCCTGGGCTCTGCGCAGCTATCCAGTGCAGCAGCAAGCGACGCATGAAGGCCCCTGCAGGCCTCGTAGGCGGCTTTACTCCCCAGCAGCGCTATCATGCGCAGCCATAGCCGCGAAGCGACCGTCGGCGCCCCGCTATCGCGCTTTGACCGTGTGATTATCACCTCGGCTGCACCCAGCGCGCACATGAAATCGTGCGAAGCCAGGCCAGTTTGCCGCTGCATGCCGGGCAAGCCCAATCGCCGCCGCATCATTGGTGCGAGCCAAGGGTCGGGCGACGGCTTTATCGGCCACTGCCCCTCGTTAAGCCCCGACAATATCATAAGATCGGCGCGCTGTAGCCGTGCCTCAATCAGCCCCCAGATAAACAGGCGCGGGTGACCGCCATGGGGCGGGCGAACAGAAATGGCCCGCATCATCTCGCGCAATATAGGCTCCAGGTCCTTGGGCAGCATTGGCTCGCTCAGTGCCGTCGCGGTGCGATCCAGGTCTTCAACGAAAAGCGCCGCCGCCCGGCCATCAGCACCCGTCCACAGCGCATCACCCGCCAATTGATCGAGCAGCGCGCGGACATCGGCAAGCATCGCCGACAGAGGCAATGCAACGCCTCCAGCCAAATCATCGAGTGGCGTCAATATCTTTGACACACCATGCCACCATGCGATCAGCTGCTCATTTTTACCCGCTTTCCTGGCTATCACATTGCCAATGGCATCGAGGCCGATGGCCGGCCGCGGGCCGCGCAATATGAGGTCCAGCTCGCGGGTGTGGTCTATCCATTCACGCCGCCCTTCCCCCTGGGCGATGAGCGGGTGATTGAGTAATGCCACCAACGCAACTGGCGCCCAGCCGCTCACAGCGGCCCGAACCAGCGCTAATATCAGCTCACCTGCGGCCATATTGCAAAGCGGCGTTCCGGCTGAATCATCGGCCGCAATGCCCCACCTGGCCAAATGCCCGGCGACGCGCAGCGCTATGCCGCGATCTGGCGTGACCAGCGCCGCCGTCTTGCCCGGTGTTTCCAATGTCTCGCGCATGGCCAGCGCGATGCACAGCGCCTCCTGATGCGGTGTCGCGAGGTCATAAAGCGAAACGCCGGGTAATTTTCGCTTGGAAGGGAGAATGTCGGGCCAATCAGCGGTATAATGTGCTGCGGCCATCATCGACTGGGCAAAGTCGACCCGGCGCAGCGGATCGGGCGATTTGCCCCCCCCCGGCCAGATCGCCACCTCGTCGCGGTGAAACCCCATCCTGTCCAACAGCAATTTCATCGCAAATTGCGGATGCTGCTCGCCGTCGGCATTGGGGCTGAGGTCGCCAGTGGCTTTGCGTGGATCGGTGCCAAGCGCATCCCACTGCTCGGCATCCATATCTTTGTCGATATGCGATAACACCACCGCCCCATTGGGGGCCAGCGCAATGACGTTCAGCAGCCGCGCAATAGCTGGCGCACTGGTGCTGATTCCTGCCGCAACTACAAATGCCGCTGGCAAACCATGGTCGCGCCACCGGGTTGCGCTGTGCGCCAACAGCCTGTTACGTTCGTCGCTTCGGTCGGTCAAATTCAGCGCATCCAAAGCCTTGGGCCATTCGCGAAGCAGCGATTGCAACAGCAAAAAGGCGTTGTCCCAATGTTTGGCTAAGTCCGCTTCGGGGGCAAGATCGCAAAAGTGATCGAGCGGGATTTCTTCAATCAGTAATTGATCAATCATTTTCGCCGCGCTCTCGGCCAACCGAAAGGCCTCGGCCACTGGCTTGTCGGGGCGCTGCTTCACGATCATCTGAGCCAATACTATCTGGCGATGCATGGGCGCAATCGACGCTGTTACCGCTCCCTGCTCAGCAATATTATCAATCGCAGCGCCTGCCGCTTCATCCATATCTCCATCGCCGAGCGACACCAGACGCGGCAGCAGCATCGCTTGCCCACCGTGCCGAATAAAGGCATCGCGGATGGCGGCAACCGCGCGCCTGTTTGGCAAAATAACCATGCCGCGCGCAAGCCCGAGCGGAGTGCCGCCATATTGCTCTGTCAACCCTTTGACCAGCGCATCGGCAAATGCCCGATTGAGCGGGATGGTGAATAGTTTAGGCGATTGCACCTTAGCCAAGTGCTTTGTGACCTAGGGCTTGCTCGGTTGCGTCTATCGCGGCGGGATAGCCAACATCGAACCAATCGCCATTATGCACCAGCCCGAAACAGCGGCCGGATGCTATCGCCCGATCCCAGAATATGTTGGTTGAAAAAACCTCGCCAGGCGGGTCGGCTATCAACGCGGGGCTAAGCATCTGGATACCGGTCCACACAAAGGGTGCGCTTTGGCCCGGAGAGCGGCGCGACAGGCGGCCATCGGTGTCCATCTCAAAATCGCCTCGGCCCTGTGTGTTGCCGGCGCGATCAAACGGCACCAGCAGCATCAACACATCCATACGGTCATCGTCCCATGCCGCCGCCATCCGATCAAGCGCCTTGCCGCCCGCGTCGGTCCACCAATTATCGGCGTTGATGCACAAAAATCGCGCGTCCCCCAGCAAAGGCTTCGCCTGGATCAACCCGCCGCCCGTATCGCGCAGCAGCGCGCGCTCGTCAGAGATGGCAATGTCAAGATCGCTAGCATGCGCCGCCAGATGTGCCTCGATCTGATCAGCCAGATAGTGGACATTGACAACGATATGGCGAACGCCAACCGCCCTTAGGTGGTCAAGCACATGATCGAGCAAGCTTTTGCCCGCTACCTCGATCAGCGGTTTTGGCGTGTTGGCGGTCAGCGGCATCATACGCGAGCCCATGCCCGCAGCCATGACCATCGCTATTGCGGGAACTTGGCTCATGTGATGCTCTCATGCCAAAATACGACGCGTTTTTCTGTGGGAATATGGTCGTCAAACCATGCGCGCACCGTGGCCAGGCCTGGCTGGGCAAGGTTGCGTTCGAGCAGGCCCCACATGCGCGGCTGAAAAGCGGTGTAATGCGCCTTTCCATCGCGTTTCCACAATCGGCAGAACACGCCCAATATGCGCGTATTGCGCTGTGCCCCCAGCGCCCAATAACTGTTGGCAAAGCAAGCATCGCGGCCCGTTGCGGCCATATAATGCTCCAGCATGTCTGCTTCGACCGATGGCGTCACATCGCGGCGCGCATCTTCGAGCATCGAAACAAGGTCATAGGCCGGATGCCCTACCCTGGCATCTTGAAAATCGAGCAGACCAAAATGCTGAATGCCCGTTTTACCCGCAATCAGCATGATATTTTCAGCATGAAAATCGCGCAACTCGGTCACCCATTCCGCGCCGTCCTGCTCTATAGGGGCCAACACCGCCTGCCAGGCCGCATGAAAGCTTTCGCGGTCTAGCGACAAGCCAACGGTCGGGCCATACCAGTCAATGAACAGGTCAAGCTCCTCTCTCCAATTGGCCATATCATGGCGGCGCAGCCCAGCGGGCGGGGCGTGGCGGTGGAGCGCAATCAGAAGATCGACTATCCCCAGATAGACATGACCCTCTGAACCCGGGTCGGCATCAACAGCTTCGCGCATGCGCTCATCGCCCAGATCTTCGATCAGCAACAGGCCAACAGCAAGGTCACTGTGCAAAATACGCGGGGCTGACAGCCCAATTTCGGTCAGATAATCCGCCATTTTTATGAATGGTCGCGGATCTTCGTGCGGGGGCGGCGCATCCATCAGCACCGCGTTTCTAAGCCCAAGCGTGACGCGAAAATAGCGCCGGAAAGAGGCATCCCCGGCCAAAGGCACGACCAGGGCGCCGCCCCAGCCGCTTTCAGTCAAGAATCTATCGGTCGCCGGTGGCGGAATCATGTGAGAAATTGACATCGATTTCCCCAAGCCTCAGGCACTGTCGCTGTCAAGCGCCGTGCATCATCCCCAGCCATTTCGATCCGCAGCCACAGCATATTCGCAAAGGCCCTATCTCCCATGTTTTCCGGCCATTCAATCATCAACAAATGGTCGCCGCGCGCCTCGTCAAGCCCCAGCTCATCAAGCTCTGCCACATGATTGATCCGATAAAGGTCGACATGGAGGACGGGCAACGTCGTTTCGGGCGGGGCATAGGGTTGCACAATGGCAAAGCTTGGGCTTGGCGCCTCTTGGCAAAGCCCCAACGCGCTCAATATAGCGCGCGCCAGCGTTGTTTTCCCGGCGCCAAGCTCGCCCGACAGCGCGATAACATCTCCCACACGCAGCTCTGCTGCCAGATTGGCTCCCAGTGACGACATCTGTTCCAGTGTGACTATCATCGCATCAGCGCGGGAGGAAGCTGGCGATCATGGCACCTTCGCCGCTGCGCGTCACCACTTCCATTCGGCCATCGTGCGCCCCGATCAATTGTTTGGCGAGCGCTAGCCCGACAGCGTGGGTGCCACCAATTTCTTGCCCTAGCCCATTGTCCGACACCACAATTTGGGCGGTTGTTGCATCGCCATCGGCAAATACCAAAATCCGCCGCCCATCGGCGGGGGCATAGAGCGGGTCTGCGAACGCCGCCAGCGAATGCGCCAAAATCAGCTCAAAGGCCTGGCGCAGTCGCTTGCTATCCCCCGAAATTTGACCAACGGCACCGCGGATATCGCTGATAATATTGACCTTGGCTCGCTCGGCCTCAGCCCGCGTGGCGGCCAATACCTCATGAATCAACGCCGCCACATTGATAGGTTTGCGCTCCAGCGGCATCGCGCCTGCTTCGCTTTGGGCCAGGTCAAGGACGGTGTCGATTTGCTGGCCCAGGGCTTCGGTTGAGGATAATATGGCCTTCACATACCCCTTTGCGATATCAGGAAGCTGTCCAGCATAGCCGCTGTCAAGCATCTCGGCGAAACCGCCAATCGAGGTGAGCGGTGTGCGCAATTCATAGCTCATGCGCGAAAGAAAGTCAGCTTTTACACGGTCGGCGGCTTCGAGCGCCTGCGCCCGATCGCGCAATGCGCGCTCAATCCGCCGGCTGTCAGAAACATCGATAAGCGTGAAAAGCGCATTACCATCGGGCAGTGGAATGGCGGAAAAGTCAAACTGACGGCCATCGGCAAAGGCGATGCGGCCGCTGCGTTGTTGCCGCTCGCCCGTTGCGCCAATCACCATTTCGTAAAGGACATTTTTTTGCCTTGGGTCTTCCAGTTTAGATGCAATCGTCGCGAGTAATTGGTCTAGCTGCGGGTGCCCGACCAACAGTTCCTCGCTCACATCCCAGAGGCGGCGGAACCTTTGATTCCACAAATGGAGGCGGCTATCGGGCGCAAAAACCGCCACAGCTTCGAATAAATTGTCAAAAGTCGCGGTGCGCACCCTCAGCAATGTGTCGCGCGCGCTAGCCAGCTGGATTTGCTCGGTCTGATCTTCGAACACCAACAACAGGCCACCATCTGGTGTCGGCTGAGCCACGGTGCGCAAATGCGTGCTGTCGCGCAGCAGCCAGCTCTCCTCAACAAACGATGCAGTGGCGAACCAGCCGCGCCGCTCGGCGCGCCATCTCGGGAAATCGCGGACTTCGGGTGTGCGGCCATTATCGCGCATCTTGTCGATAACGCGCTCAAAAATAGGGCTGGATGAAGCCCATTCCTGATCAAGCATAAACAGTCTGAGGAAGGGGCGATTGACGAAACGCAAGCTGCGGTCAGGGGCAAATTCAGCCACCGCGGCAGACATTTGGTCCAGCATTGAGCGGCGCGCATCGGCAAAGCGTCGATATTCGGAGCGCGCATCCTCCAGCTCTTGCTGGTCAAGCGCATAGCCCGCCACGCCAATGTCATTGACGGCAATGTCAACGACCTGGGTCATGCGCCGCTCCCCCTTGATGGTCACCGGGACCAGCCGTTTGATCGGCTGATTGCTCTCGTGCGCGCCGCGCGCCGCATCAACAGCGCTCACGCCAGCAATGGGCTCAACCAGCTCAATCTGTCGGGCAACAGCATCGGCTGAATTATCGAGCTCGACGGCACTCGTATAAGCTGCATTGACCAGCAACAACCGCAATTGAGAATCGCGAAACCACATCGGGAACGGGGCCGATTCAATAAGCGAGCTAAGCGCTTCAAAAGCGGAGATGGCGTCCAGGCGCTGATGGCGAAGACGGTTGAGCTCGCTCTCGCTTTCGCTGGCGTCGTTGACCCATAATAGTGCCGAGCCGGCCGCGCCAATCGCAGCAGGCGCGGGCGCGCCGCGCACCGATATGGCGCGCAATCCGTCATTCGACAACAGCTGGAGATTGAAAGTCTTTCCTGTTCGTTGCGCTAATGTCACGGCTTCTCGCAGGGCGGTGATTTGCGCGGGTTGAATGGCATTCGACCCTTCCGCATATAGTCCATCGATTGTCGCTGGCAATTTTTCGAGCGCAAACCACGCACCAATGCTCCCCGCGCCTTCGAGCCGCCCATCGGGCCGAACGACGAGAGGTAAAGTCGGTGACGTTTCCAGCAGCGTGGATAATTGACCCGCCCGCCGCACAGAAAAGGATGATTGCCGTTGCATCATCACACCACGGACAATGGCCCAGCCGGCTACGATCAGCCACAGCCCCATGATGCCGCCGCCAATGCTTAGCAAGGCAGGATCAAGCATGTTCACGCACAGCATCCGCCGTTAAGGGGGCCCAAAGCCCTAACTCTAAATCGCATCATCGGGACAAGGCACGGCGAAAAAACCATTGCGCACGCCTATCGCGTGACGGCCAAAGATGCAAAGCTCTATACGATCATTACTATCAATAGCGGTAATGATCTGGCTTGAATGGCCCGTCGACCGGGACACCAATATAGTCGGCTTGCTTGGTCGTGAGTTGCGACAATTGCACGCCCAATTTTTCAAGGTGCAGCGCCGCGACTTTTTCGTCGAGATGCTTAGGCAGGACATAAACATCATTGCCATAATGCTCGGCCCGCGTCCAAAGCTCGATCTGGGCCAATGTCTGGTTGGTAAAGCTGGCTGACATCACAAAACTCGGGTGGCCGGTGGCGTTGCCCAGGTTGACCAACCGCCCCTTGGACAGGATGATGATCTGCTTGCCGTCGGGAAACTCGACCAGGTCAACCTGTGGCTTGACTTCGGTCCATTTATAATTGCTGAGCGCCGCAATCTGGATCTCGCTGTCAAAATGGCCGATGTTGCAGACAATAGCCATATTCTTCATCGCCTTCATATGGTCGGCGGTGATGACATCGGCATTGCCGGTCGCGGTCACAAAAATGTCCGACCGGGTAACGGCTTGCTCCATCGTAACGACCTCAAAGCCCTCCATCGCGGCCTGAAGCGCGCAGATGGGGTCAACTTCGGTAACGAGAACGCGAGCGCCGCCATTGCGCAGACTTTGCGCCGAGCCCTTACCGACGTCGCCAAAGCCAGCGACGGTGGCAATTTTACCCGCCAACATCACATCGGTGCCGCGGCGGATGGCGTCGACCAGGCTTTCTTTGCAACCATAGAGATTGTCGAACTTCGACTTGGTTACGCTGTCGTTGACGTTGATCGCGGGGAAAGGCAGCTCGCCCTTTTTGGCGATGGCATAGAGGCGGTGGACGCCGGTGGTGGTTTCTTCTGAAACGCCCTTGATCGCCGCAACCGTTTTGGTGAGATAACCGGGACGCGCGGCGACAAATGCCTTGAGTGCGCGCTGCATCTCGACCTCTTCTTCATTCTCCGGCTCGGGCATTGTCTGGCCAGCTTCAAGCTTGGCACCCCACAGCGCGAACATTGTGGCATCGCCACCATCGTCGAGTATCAGGTTGCAGGTCTGGCCATCACCAGCAGTTTCCCAATCAAATATCCGGCCGACATAGTCCCAGTACTCGGCAAGGCTTTCGCCCTTGATCGCGAACACAGGCACGCCTGTCGCGGCAATAGCGGCGGCGGCATGATCTTGTGTCGAGAAAATATTGCACGTCGCCCAGCGCACATCCGCACCCAGCGCGGTCAACGTTTCAATCAGCACCGCCGTCTGGATCGTCATGTGCAGGCTGCCGGTGATCCGCGCGCCTTTGAGCGGCTGAGCCGCGCCAAATTCAGCGCGCAAAGCCATCAAGCCGGGCATTTCGGTTTCAGCAATGTTGATTTCCGCGCGCCCAAAATCGGCAAGCGTCATGTCTGCAACGACATAATCAGATGCGGTTGATGTCACAATATTCTCCGGCAATGATTTGCTATTATGGGCGCCAATAACGGCGACAATGCATGCAGGCAAGCGATATAAAGTTTTCCTTATATCAATATGGTTTCTGCCAGTCCCATATTTGAGCGCAACGTAAAAATTGCGGGCTAGCCATAAACTATATTATCTCATATCGCGCCCCAAGATTTTATGATGAAATATCCCCCCGCCCCACGCGCAAGCATCATTGTACCCGCCTATAATGTTGCGCCCTATATTGGCGAGGCGCTGGGCTCGGTTGCGGCTCAGACTATCGTCGATTTTGAAGCAATCATCATTGACGATGGATCCCCAGATGACATTGGTGCGGCTTGCGCACCCTGGCTCAACGATCCACGCTTCCGCCTTATCCGAACGCAGAACTGCGGGCTCGCCGCCGCGCGTAATCGCGGAATATCCGAAGCACGTTCCAGCCTCATTGCTTTGCTTGACGGGGATGACAGATATCAGCCGGAATATTTATCGAAAATGCTGGAGCGGATAAATGCCGATGACCAGCCAGATTTTGTAACTTGCGATGCAGTCTCTTTCGGCAACGTCGCACACGATGGCGAGATATTTTCTAGCCGATACCCTCAGGACGAGCCAATCACTCTGGCTCGATTCCTGTCACGTGAGGTTAATATTTTTGGTCTGTCGATGGTCCGGAAATCCGCAATAGACTCCATCGGTGGTTATGATGAAGAGCTTCGCTCTGCCGAAGATCTCGATTTCTGGCTGCGCCTCCTGTTGACCGGAGCAAAGGGTGGCCTGGTCCGCCAATCTCTCGTCGATTATCGACGCAGAGCCGGTTCGCTTTCGCATAATACAGCGCCGCTCATGCGTGACACAGTCACTGCCTTTGCAAAACTGATTGCACATTTGCCAGCAGGAAATGAGCGCGCACTTGCCGAGAATCGACTCGCTGAGGCGCAATCGCTTGGCGAATTTGAAGGCGGGGTCGATAGGGTTCTTGACGGAGATGTCCCGGGCGGAATATTTTTGATGCGTAAAAGCGGGCTCAAATCCGACAAAGCCCAATGGCGAGCGGCTCTCTGGCTCATGAGTCTGATTCCGGTGCTAGCGCGGCCATTGCTTCTCTACTATAGACGTCCATAATCGGCATAAGCCAGCAACTGAACACCATATTAGGGACATGAGCATGACCATCACTATCGGCACCACCCTGCCCGAAGCCATGCTGATCAAGGTCACTGAAAGCGGGCCCGAAGCGGTTAGCACAGGCGACTATTTCAAGGGCCGCCGCGTTGCCCTCTTTTCGGTCCCCGGTGCTTTCACGCCTACCTGTTCGGCGCGCCATTTGCCGAGCTTTATCGAAAAAGCGGCAGAGCTTGCCGCCAAGGGCATCGACGAGATTGCCGCAACGGCGGTCAACGACCCATTTGTCATGGGTGCCTGGGCCAAATCAGCAGGAGCGGACGGTATAACCATGCTGGCCGATGGCAATGCCGGCTTTGTCAAGGCACTCGGCCTTGATTTTGATGGCAGCAAATTTGGCATGGGGACGCGGGGGCAGCGCTTTTCGATGGTTGTCAACGATGGGGTTGTTGAACAGCTTAACGTCGAGGCGCCGGGCGAATATGTTGTCAGCAGCGCCGAACATATGCTCGGCCAGCTTTGACGCGCGGCGCAAAGCGGGTGGCAAAGGCTAAGACAAATAAAGCCGTCGATCAGGCTATTGACCAGATCCACCGCCGTTACGATGCGGCAGTAAGCAAGTTGCGCGCAGCAGTTTCTGCTTATGTTGCCAAAGGAAAGTTGCCAGACCCGCTGCTGCGCACCAATGGATCATTCGCTTACCCCGAACTGCGGGTTCATTATGATGGCGAAGAACGCGAAGGCGGAGAAAGCCTGGCATTTGGGCGGCTGGCGCAATCGGGCACCTACGCCACCTCGATCACCCGGCCTGATTTGTGCGAAACATATCTGCGCGAACAATTAACCCACATCGCCGAACAATATGCCGTTCGGTTTGAAGTGGGGGTGAGCAAGCAGGAGATCCCCTTCGCTTATGTGCTTGACGGGATGACAGGTGGGGCGCTTGGCGGGGTCAGCCCGCAAGAGCTGGCGCGCCATTTCCCGGCCACCGAGCTCGCCGACATTGGCGATGAGCTGGCCGATGGCCTGTTCGTGCTCGACGACAGCGGCACCCGCCCACTGGCACTGTTTGATGCGCTGCGCACCGATTTTTCGCTGGCACGGCTCAAACATTATACCGGCACCCCGCCCGAACATTTTCAGCGCTATGTCCTGTTCACCAATTATCACCGCTATGTTGATGAGTTCGTCACATGGGCGGCGGGGCAGGTCGGTCAAAATGGCTATAGTGCGCTGTCGGGCGCGGGCGGCCTCTATGTCGATCACCCCAATGGTGACCCGACGCAATTGGTCGCGGACAGCGCATGGCGGCGGCACCAGATGCCAGCCTATCACCTGATTGCGCCCAATGGCTCTGGTATCACGCTGGTCAATATCGGCGTTGGCCCATCCAATGCTAAGACGGTGACAGACCATCTCGCGGTGCTGCGTCCAGAGGCCTGGCTGATGATCGGCCATTGCGGCGGCCTTCGCCCGACGCAGCGGATCGGCGATTATGTGCTGGCCCACGCCTATCTGCGCGACGACAATATCCTCGACCGCGTATTACCGCCCGAAATCCCGATCCCGCCAATCGCCGAAATCCAGGTCAGTCTAGCCCAGGCGGCCGAACTGGTTTCGGGCGAGAGCGGGGCCGACCTCAAACGGCGGATGCGCACCGGCACCGTCGTCACCACCGATGATCGCAATTGGGAGCTTCGCTATAGCGAAAGCGCGCTCAGGTTCAGCCAGTCACGCGCGATCGGCATCGACATGGAAAGCGCGACCATCGCAGCACAGGGGTATCGGTTCCGCGTGCCCTATGGCACCTTGCTGTGCGTGTCAGACAAGCCGCTTCACGGTGAGTTGAAACTGCCCGGTCAAGCCAACCGTTTCTACGAAGAAGCCATCGCCGCGCATCTGCAAATCGGCATCACCACCTGCAACCTGCTCCGCGACGAGGGGAAGAAGCTCCACTCGCGCAAACTCCGCGCGTTTAACGAGCCGCCTTTCCGCTAGAGCGGAGGCGGGTAACGAGCCGCCGTTTAGGTAAAGCGGAGGCTATGA
>JBEBJX010000022.1:0-29239 GCA_040079655.1 Sphingopyxis sp.
GTGGAGGCGGCGGCGTATCCGATGCCGCGCCTTCGCGCCGTGTGCCGGTCACAACAACGCTGCTTTCCGCTGTGGACGGAGCATCCATATAGGGCGATGGGATAGGCGAAGGCGGCGGGGCAGCTATCCCCTCATCGCCGCGCGAACGACGCATCTCCGGGCGTAGCTGCTCCTGGTCATTTTCCACCTCACGCCCCAGCATCGGCAAAGCGGAAGATGTGCGGCAATAGCCCTGAGACGCGCGCCGTTGCTGCTGTGCCTGAACGGGTATGGACGCGGAAAAACTGGTGGACAGCATCGCCGTGCTGACCAGCATGGCTGTCAATTTGCGGGTTGTCATCACTGTTCCTCCCTGCCGCTTTATGGGGAGAATGATTGGCGCCGCGCGCGTGAACGAGCTGTGAACCCGCCTGTCTGCTGTGGTTCAGGAAATGAGGGACACGCGCCCCGCTGCATGGCGCTCCAGCCGACCGGCCAGTTCAAGCTCGAGCAGGATCATCTGCAGGCTCGCCAGCGCCACAGCCGATTGCCGCGCCAGTTCATCAACCGCCACCGCAACCGGCCCGAGCAGGCTGACAATTCGCGCGCGCTCATCATCGCCCGGATCAGCCGCCGCCAGCGCCTCAAAAGCGGCCAGGGGCGGCTGGCGCACCATGCGTGCATCCACTGGCCGCAATGCCTCGACAATGTCATCGACCGATTGGATCAGCGTTGCGCCGTCGCGGATCAGGCCGTTACACCCTTGCGCGCGCGGGTCGAGCGGCGAGCCGGGCACCGCCATCACTTCGCGCCCCGCCTCTGTGGCCAGCCGCGCCGTCACCAGCGAGCCTGAACGCGGCGCGGCCTCGACCACCAGCGTGCCTTGGCTGAGGCCGGCGATAATGCGGTTACGGTGGGGAAATTGCCGCGCCAATGGCTCGGTCCCTGGCACATATTCGCTCAGCACAAGATGCTCTGACGCCAATTTTTGTTGTAATTCGCGGTTCTCGGGCGGGAAATAGACGTCAATACCACTAGCAATAACCCCGATGGTGCCGCTGGCCATAGCGCCCATATGCGCCGCTGTGTCGATACCGCGCGCCAGGCCGCTGACCACGGTAAAGCCCGCATCGCCCAGCCCCTGTCCCATCATCCGCGCAAAACGGCACGCAGCAGCCGATGCATTGCGCGCGCCGACGATGGCCACCATCGGCCTGGCCATCAGGCTCGCATCACCCTTGGCAATCAGCACGGTCGGCGCATTGCTCAGCTCGCCCAAGATACGCGGATAGTCGGCATCGCCGCAAAAAATATAGCTGGCGCCGCATTGCTTTACCGCTTCCATCTCGCGCACAATAGCATCGCGGCTCGCAACCTTGATTGCCCGACCCCCGCCGCGCTGCGCCAAATTGGGCAGCGCTTCAAGCGCGTTGACGGCATCGCCAAACCGCTGGATCAACTGGCGATAGCTGACCGGGCCAATGCCGCGTGTTCGCGCCAATTGCAGCCGTGCGATCATGCTCATGCTCAAGACGCGTCTGTTGGCGTATTGGATGCCCCGCCAATTCTCGGCTCGGTACCGCGCAGCAGCCGCCCGATATTGTCACGGTGGCGCCACAGCACCAGCAGCGCCAAACCAGCGCCGATCGGCACCAAATCGCTACGGCCCAGCAGCGCGGCCGTTATCGGCACCGACAGCGCCGCCACAATGCCGCCCAGCGAGCTGATCCGCGCGAGCGCCAACACGCCGATCCACAGCGCGGCGTATAGCGCGCCTATCCGCCAATCGAGCGCGGTCGCGACACCCATCAGCGTCGCCACGCCCTTGCCGCCCCTGAAACGCAGCCAGATGGGGTAAAGATGGCCGATCACCGCAGCTGCACCAGCGATCACCGCGTCATCGGGCGAAAGCACGCGCGCAAGGCACACCGCACCTGCGCCTTTGGCCAGATCGAGCAGCAATGTTGCCGCCGCCAGCCCCTTGCGCCCGGTGCGCAGCACGTTGGTCGCACCGATATTGCCCGATCCTATGGCGCGGATGTCGCCGGCCCCGGCCATTCGTGTCAGCAACAGGCCAAATGGGATCGACCCCAGCACATAGCCCATTAACAGCATCATCGCCGGCGTTTGCCACAGGATCTGCATCGTTTCCCTCCTCACAAGCTCAGCTATATCTAGCCGCTCAAAAGCCAAATCAGCAAGCGCGATTGCGCGGCGATGCTACTGTGGCTAGGAAGCGCGCGTGACACAGCCTCCCTGCCCCGATGCACCCATCCTTTTTTTCGACACCGGCGTTGGTGGCCTGTCGGTGTTGCGCCCGACGCTGGAGCTGCTGCCCGACGCGCCGATTGTTTACGCCACCGATTATCGCGGCATGCCCTATGGCGAAAAAACCGAAGCCGAAGTCGGCACACGCGTCTCGGCATTGCTTGGGCGGTTGGTGGAACGGGTGCGCCCGCGGCTTGTCGTCATCGCCTGTAACACCGCATCGACTATCGCCCTCAGCCACGTTCGCTCGGCGCTGGACACGCCATTTGTCGGCACGGTCCCGGCGATTAAACCCGCCGCTTTGGCCAGCAAATCCCGGGTCATCGGCTTGCTTGGCACCGCCGCCACTGTGCGCCAGCCCTATGTCGATAGGCTGATCGCCGATCATGCCAGCGACTGTAAGGTTATCCGCCACGGCGCGCCAATCCTCGTTGCCGCAGCCGAAGCAAAATTGCGCGGAGAAGCCGTCAACCCATCGGTTATCTGCGATGCCATCGATGGGCTTCGCCGGCAAGCTGGTGGGGACAGGCTCGATGTTATCGTGCTTGCCTGCACGCATTTCCCGCTGTTGGCCGACGAGCTCTCAGCCGAAATTGGGCCCGGCATTGCGCTTATTGACGGCGCGGACGGCATAGCCAGGCGGGTCGCGCACCTGACGCAGGGGCAGCTATGGCCAGAGGGCGCGCCCCAACGCGCGGTCATCGCCAATGGTGGCCGCGACGCGCTTAAAGCCGCCTGGCCGAGCTTTGACGAATTGGGATTTGGCTCCGTTAACAATCTATAATCATTTATTTGGAATATTTGACACTGGAAATCGTCTTTATCACCAGCTAAAGGCAGCGGAGCGAGCGGGGCCAGCGCAAATAGGATGACGCATGGACTATAACAGCGTGTTCACCAAAGCGATTGATCGCCTTCACGCCGAAGGTCGCTATCGCGTTTTCATCGACATATTGCGCAACAAGGGCGCCTTTCCAAACGCGCGCTGTTTTGCGGGGCACAATGGGCCAAAGCCGATCACGGTCTGGTGTTCAAACGACTATCTGGCAATGGGCCAGCACCCCGATGTGCTCGCCGCAATGGAAGAAGCGCTGCACAATGTTGGTGCCGGGTCGGGCGGCACCCGCAACATTGGCGGCAACACGCATTATCACATCGAACTCGAAGCCGAATTGGCCAGCCTGCACGGCAAAGAAGGCGCGCTGCTGTTTACATCAGGCTATGTCTCGAACGATGCGACACTGACCACGCTTGGCAAGGTTTTGCCAGGGTGCATCATCTTCTCCGACGAGCTGAACCATGCATCGATGATTGCGGGTATCCGCAATTCCGGCTGTGAAAAACAGGTGTTCCGCCACAATGACCTCGATCATCTGCGCGAATTGCTGAGCGCGGCGGACCCCGAAGCGCCCAAGCTGATCGCGTTTGAAAGCGTCTATTCGATGGAGGGCGATGTCGCGCCCATCGCCCAAATTTGCGACCTTGCCGATGAATTTTCCGCGCTGACCTATTGCGACGAAGTGCATGCTGTGGGCATGTATGGGCCACAGGGCGGCGGCATTACCGACCGCGAGGGCCTGGCCGATCGGGTCACCATCATCGAAGGAACGCTGGCCAAGGCAATCGGCGTGATGGGCGGCTATATTTCGGCCGATCAGGTGATTATCGACGTCATCCGCAGCTATGCGCCCGGGTTCATCTTTACCACCAGCCTTTCGCCTGTGCTGGTCGCTGGTGCGCTCGCCAGCGTTCGCCACCTCAAACAATCGAACGCAGAGCGCGAAGGGCAACAGGCTGCCGCAACCTTGCTCAAATCGCTGTTCCGCGAGGCTGGCCTGCCAGTGATGGAATCAACGACGCACATCGTACCGCTGATGGTGGGCGACCCAGTGCGCGCCAAAAAAATCAGCGACATCCTGCTCGCCGAATATGGCGTTTATGTGCAGCCGATCAATTACCCTACGGTGCCGCGCGGGTCTGAACGGCTGCGCTTTACGCCTGGGCCGCAACACACGCCCGAAATGATGCGCGAGTTGACTGGGGCCTTGTGTGAAATATGGGGCCGATTAGAGCTGGAGCTTCGGAAAGCCGCCTGAAACGATCTAGATCGCGATGCCATCACACTGCCCCGTTCGCCCCCGCACCCCTTCGCCCTAAGTGCTGGCGAAGCCATAGGCTGAGGCAGTGTATCGAAGGGTGTGCCGCCTCAATGCTTCGAGACGGGGTCTCAATCTGCTATTTTGACCCCTCCTCAGCACGAACGACTGTGGATCAGGGCAATGGCATCAGAGTCTGAGATTAAATATTAAAAAGACGCTGCAAGCTCTTCTCTAACATAAAGAATTGCCAGATTTGACGGCCATATTCTGATGCGCCAGATTGATGCGCACTGACCAAAGCATCGATGGCTTTCATGTCAAACCAGCCGGTTCGCGCCAGCGTTGGCGAAGCGGCCAGCGCGCGTGCCTGCTCCGCCAGGGGCCCGCGGAACCACGTGCTAATCGGCGTAACAAAGCCCATTTTAGGCCGATAGAGAATGTCATGCGGCAATGTCCGCTCGAGCGCTTTTTTCATCAGCCATTTGCCCGTGCCCCCGCGCACCCGCATATGCGCGGGCAGGCTCGCCGCAAATTCGACCAGATGATGGTCGAGCAAAGGCTCGCGCGCCTCAAGACTGACGGCCATGCTCATCCGGTCCACTTTGGTCAAAATATCGCCGGGCATCGCAATTTTCATGTCGGCATATTGCGCACGGTCGAGCGGTTCGAGCGCGGGCGCCCCGCGCATCGCTTTCCACCATCGCTCCTCCGCCACATGCCCGGACAGCGCGGCGCGCGTGGCATCGTTATACAGGCGCGAGCGTATCTCTGGCCCGGTCACACCGACAGCCAAGGCATAGGCTTCCTCGCCCGATCGTGCCAGGCCGCTCAGCGTAGCCTTGGCCCGCAACGGTCGCGGTGCCCAATCCATTTTCGGCCAAACCCGCGCCAATGGCCCCAATAGCCCGCGCCTTATTGTGCCGGGTAAAAACCCACGGGCGCGCTCTTCCTGATATTGAAACACCAAGCGGCGATAGCCTGCAAACGCCTCGTCCGCGCCATCGCCAGACAAGGCCACCGTCACATCTTCGCGCGCCAGCTGGCTGACGCGATACATCGGCAATGCGGAGGCATCGGCGAAAGGCTCGTCGGTATGCGCCGCTACAATATCGGCAATTGCGAAATCATCGGCAGCGACAATCCGCGAACGATGATTGGTCGCAAAGCGTTTGGCGACGATTTCGGCATAGCTTGTTTCATCGAGCCGCGCGTCATCAAAGCCTATCGAGCAGCTATTGACGTCGCTGCTGCTTGCTTCGGCCATGAAGGCCACCACCGCAGAGCTATCGACCCCGCCAGACAGAAATGCCCCCAGCGGCACATCGGACACCATGCGGCTGCGCACGGCGGCGCGCAACATCTGCACCAGATGCTCCTCGGCTTCTTTTTCCTTGACCGCAATCCGGCGCGAAAAATCCAGATCCCACCATTGCACAGGCTGGGGGAAGGATTTGCCGCGCTGGATATGCAGATAATGGCCGGCCGCCAGTTTTTCGACCCCCGCAATGATACAGCTATCATCGGGGACATAGCCAAATGCCATATAATCATCGAGCGCAGATAGGCGCGCATCAACCCGCAAAGTCGGAAGTGTCAGCAGCCCCTTGAGCTCGCTGGCAAAGGCGATACTGGCATCGGGTAGCGTCGCGTAATGCAGCGGCTTGACGCCAAATCGGTCACGCGCAAGAAACAGGCTGCCGTCCCTGGCATCATGGATAGCAAAGGCGAACATACCATCAAGCCGGTTAAGGCAGGCAGCGCCCCACTGGGCATAGGCCGCCAAAATCACCTCGCCATCGCCGTTGGTGCGAAAGCCATGCCCCATCGCTTCCAACTCGCGGCGTAATTCGCGGAAATTATACACCTCGCCATTATAGGTCAGCATCAACCGCCCATCCGCCGATGGCATCGGCTGCGGCGATCCTGCGACATCGATGATCGACAAGCGCAAATGGCCGAAGACAACGCCCGGCGCGCTCCAGATACCGTCGCCATCAGGGCCGCGATGCCGCATGGGTGCCAGCATCGCCTTGACCCGCTCAGGATCGAGCGGGCGGGGCTGTTCGGGGTGATAAAGGCCAGCTATTCCGCACATAGTTCTGCCCTTGCCGCTCAGTGCGCGCTGGTCAAGCTGTGCATGAGCGGCTCGACCCCGCCCGCCGCATTCACCAGCGCCTGCACCTGTGCGTGCCCGCTTTGCCCAGGCGCGGATTGCGCGGATATAAGCATGGCATAGCTACGATCATCGCCGCCGGTTAGCCGCGCCAGCAGAGTGAATATTTTCACGCGCGTCGGGCTTGAAGTCAATTTTCCACCTACCGAATAGAGCGTCATGACATCGCGCGCCGTTCCGCCATTCATGATCCGCTCAACACGGCCCGCGCCAATCGGTGCCAAGCCTTCGCCCCATCGCCATTCGCTGTCTGGGTCGACCGCGCCCTGACCAAAGCCGACCAGCTCATGCCCCTCGCTCTGGCGGCCATAGATCACGATGGTCACATCAACATTGCGGCCATCATGGTCGGTTAATCGCCAGTCACGCCGAGCATCCGCCCCGACAAAATGCGCACGCCATGGCGCATCACCTGCGTGCGCCCCTTGGGCAATTTGCCAGCCATTTGGCGCAGTCAACACCGGGGGCGAGGTGACATAGCTTACCGAACCGGTAGCCGCGCTCCACGCCATAGGTGCGCCCGCAAGCAGGAACGCCAGCGGTGCGACCAGAAGCAAAGCACTTCCGCGTCCCGGCATAAGCATAGCCAGCCGACCTGCATCAATCGACACATCATCTGGCTCGCGGTCAAACCACGGCCTCGCCACCAGCCAGATTGCCAGCATGACGAACCCAAAAAAGAACCAGCCGTAAATGACATGATCGGCACTGGCCGCAAAATCATTACCCCATTGCTCTGCCATCAAAATCGTTCCGGCTGCGCGAACACCGTTGGCCAGCACCGGGACAATCAAAGCGAAGATGATGAAGCCCGCCCGCCGCCAGATATTTTGAAAGCAAAGATGCGCGCTCAACACAGATAATGCGGCCATCGCAACCAGAAATTTCACACCCGAACAGGCCTCTGCCACCGCGAAATATCCCCCTGGCGTGGTGATGAATATCCCCTCGATATAGGCTGGAACGCCCGCAAGCTTGAGCATCGCCATCGCCATATCGGCGGTCAGCAATTGCATGGGGGGGACCAATTCTTCGCCGAAGGGGACAAGGAACAAGCTGTAAAATAGCGGGAAGATCAATCCCCGAGCGACTTGTGGCCCCAATATTGCTGGCACGCACCCCTGGAGCATCACGACAAGCCCGATTTGCCGAAGCAGCGCCAAGCTTATGGCATCTCCGACGAACCAGGCGAACGCCCCACCCGCCACCCATATCAGCCCAGGCAACCAGGCACGCGGGGTCAGCTTGGCCAATTCGGGCGCGCGCAACCAAGCCAGCCAGCCAAGGATCGGCAGTATGAACAGGCAATGGGTATAGGTCGAGCTGGTCCACCACAATGTCACCAGATGCATCACGTCGCGGGCGAATAGTGCGATAATCCCGAGTGCCAAAAGCACCAAAATTCCGAGATGGCGTTGCCATAGCGTCATCGTCATGGCGCGATACCTATCATTTCGGCCAGTGGAGCCAGAGTCGCATCCCAGCTATAGCGGGCGATCATTTGTGCCCTTGCCGCAGCACCAATGGCGGCCGCGCGCGCCGGATCGGCATACAAAACGATGAGCGCATCGGCCGTCGCTCGGGCCCCATCAGCGACAATCAAGTCGCGCCCGGGCTTCGCGTCTATCCCTGTCGCAGCGTAGGGACTGGAAACCACTGGCCGTGCCATCGCCATCGCTTCGAGCAATTTATTCTGCACCCCGCGCGCCACCAGCAATGGCGCAACCACCGCATCGGCAGCGCCGAGCCAGCTGCGTGTATCGGGCACTGCACCCGTAACCATGACACCAGGAAGCTCTGCCAACGCCCTCACCTCTGCCGTCGGTGCGCGGCCTACAATGGCGAATTGTGCCTGCGGAATCTTGGCGCGAAGAAGCGGCATCACTGCGCGCGCAAAGTTGGAGACAGCATCGACATTCGGCCGATAATCCATCTGCCCGGTAAACACTGCCAATGGCCCCGCTGGCCGCTCAGTGGCGCTGAGCGCTGGCCAGTCGCCCGCAGGGTCAAAACGGGTCAGGTCAATCCCGTTTTCCAGGCAGTGCACATTATCGCCACCAAGGGCAGTTCGCGCTTTGAACAAAGCCGCCTCGGCTTCGCTAACGAACAGGCTGGTGTCGGCGCGGTTTGCGACCCGCTTTTCCCAAGCGGCAAGCCGCCACGCTTCATAGGCGTGGACCCAGCGCATGGGTGAAAGGGCGCTGTCCTTAGCCGCATAGGCATCGAATTTGGCCGAATCGACGTCACAAAAATCCATGATGACCCGCCCGGCAAAATCGCCGGGAATAAACTGCGCCATTGGCCCTGAAAATGCGACGATATGCGTAATCGGCCTCGTGGCGATAATGTCGCTGACATGTTCAGCCATACCGCCGCCGCCAAATAGCCCGCACGATAACGGGGCAAGCCGCGGAATGCTGAGCGCCGCAGCCACCGCAGCCGAGCGGTCACGAACCGGCACAAAGCTGCTGGCCGCGACCTTGCGAAGCATCGGCATTGCGATCGCGGCATCTTCTGGGGTATCCGCATAGGCCGCAACATGCGCGGGGCCAAGCTTTGCCAGCGCTTGCAGCAAATGCCACGAACGGATGCGGTCACCCCTGTCGGGCGGCCATGGCGCGCGGTGCGCCAGAAACAATATTTCAGTCACGGCGCCCCCATTTCAGCCGCTCAGCCAAGCTGACGGGCGATATGCGGCCCGATCATATTGGCAAGTGGTAATGGCAATCGCTGCCATGCGTTCACCATCATCGCATATTTGCCGCTGGTCGGGTTGGTGTCGCGCACAGGCTGCCCACTCTCGCTCCATCGTGCATAGGATAAGGGCACGCCCTCAAACCCCCAATTTTTCTTATAGGCAGCCGGGCCGCTGCCGACCTTTGAACGGCCAAAGTCGAAATATGCCATGCCGCGGCTCCGCGCATGCTCCATCAACGCGAAATACATCCGTTCATTGGCACGAAGCGCGCGCGCAGCCTGTGTCCCGCCGCCCCAATAGGGCATGACCGCACCTTTCCAATAGAGGCTTAGCACCGACGCAACGACCGCGCCCTCGTGCCGCACCGTCACGATGTCGGCGTCATCGCCAAAATGGTCGAGCACCGCATCGAACAGCGCCTTGGGAAAAACGGGCGTGCCAAGGTTACGCACAGAGGTGGCATAGGCCGCATAATGCGCCGCGCGATCGGGCGGTCCGCTGCCCACAGCTATGTCCAGCGGGTTGGCCAATGCTTTGCGCACTTCGGCGCGGTGTTTGCGCGGGATAGCGGCCAGTTCGGCTTCGGCATCCGCCGCAAGCGGCTGGACAAAGCCACAATGGCTCCCGTCGTCGACAGCCCATCCGGCCGGGTGTGCCCCGCCGCGAAGCTCAACACCGCCAAGGCCAAGCGATTTCGCCAAGTCTATCGCGGCATCGGCCAGCGGTTTTACCGCCCGCGCATCGCTCGCCAATATGCCGCCATCAACGGCAAAGCCGCTCGACACAAGTGCGCTACCGAACAGCCTTGATCGAATATGATGCAATGGCAGCACGCCAATGAGCGCCCCATTGCCATCGCGGGCGGATAGCATGTGCCAGCGATGCCCGGTTGCTTGCTCTATCGCCCTGCCCCATGCGACGGAATGAAACGGCGTTGACCCCGGGGTTGTGGCAAGGAAGGTTGCGATATCGCTTTCGGTGGCATCAGTCGCGACATGGATGGGGCCGTCAATGGTCATAGGCGCGTTCATAACACAGGCACTAGGCTATGTATCGGTGCCCAGCGCGCATCGCCTAACAACCGCTCCAGCTTGCCCTCCATCGCCGCTAATCGGCTATAATGCCGTACTTTCGATTTGAACGGGGCATTGGCAACGCGCGGCTGATCGGGATCAATTTCCCACGGGTGAAAATAGAGGATGGCTGGGTGCCCAGCCGCATTAACTTGGCGCACTGCCCAGCGCGAAAAGGCATAGGGGAGCAACCGGAAAAAACCGCCGCCACCCGCTGCCATGGTCCGCCCGGCAAAGCGCGCCGTGGTCACAGGCAGCTCAACCAAAGCCGCATCGGCACAGGGTTTCCACGCATATCGCGGGCTTTCAGGCCAGCCATAATGGTCGTGCTTCACCGGCGCGACGCTTGAGGAATAGGCATAACCCGCCTCAGCCAGCACGCGATGCGCCCATGGGGTGCGCGGGTCGATGGAAAAGCTCGGCGCACGATAGCCTGTCACCGCGACCCCGCCTGCATCCTCCAAAATTCCGCGACTATGCGCCAGGTCGGCCGCAAACTCCGCCGCATCCATCAGGAACACACGTTTATGATCATAACCATGGCTCGCCAGTTCATGCCCCGCATCGACAATCCGGCGGATCAGCGCGGGTGCGCGCTCGGCCACCCAGCCAAGTGTGAAAAAGGTGCCCTTTACGCCCGCCCGGTCAAACAGCGCCAATACGGCGTCGGTATTGCGCTCGACGCGGCTTTCCAGCCGCAGCCAATCATCACGGGCTATGGAATGTTCAAATGCACCAACTTGAAACCAATCCTCAATATCGACTGATAAACCGTTGATTATTGCGTGCTTATTCTCAGTGTCCATCGGCTCCCCAGCCATCTTCAGCCGTTCAGGCGGCGCGCCCGGACGACGCAAACTGCGGCGCATTTTCGTCCTGCTCAACCCATTGAATCAACAGGCCAAGCACCCGGCGAATAGCGGCATCCTGTTCGTCGCAACGCTCCTCGAGCGTGTGGACACGATCTTTGAGCGCATTGATCGCAGCCAGGTGGCCTGCATCCCCTGCTGGTGATATTGGACGCCCGGCTTGCGGCATAACGATGACGGATGCCGTAGATTCCACGTCCACTGACGCATAATCATCTGCCTCTGGTGTGGGCGCCTGATAGGCCGCCGCCGAAAACCCTGGCTCGGCGAGCGTCTCGGCTTCGATTTCGCGCTCAACCAGCACTTCCGCCACTGGCTCTGCCTCAGCCACTGGCTCCGGATCAACCACAGGCGCTTCCTCGACCACTGGCTCTACAGCGACGAATTCTTCAAGCGCTGGTTCTGCAGGGGCTGGATCAGCAGCCTCCGCCATATGGGCGATTGGGCTGGATGGCGCTTCCGCCAATTCTTCGGGTGAAAGCCCCATATCGTTGACAACATTACGCACATCCTCGCCCGTCAGGCGGTGGCTTTCCTCGACCGCACCATGGAGCAATACGCGATTGATAATGCCGTTGACCCGGCGCGGGATGCCCGCACTGGCACGCCATAGCTCATCGTAAAAATCGGCGGTAAAGCTCGGGTCTTGCTGCCACCCCACCAGCGACATCCGATGCGCGATATAGGGCTCCAGCTCTTCGGGGAGCATCGGCTCCAGATGGTGGGTCGCAATGATACGCTGGCGCAATTGCTCCAACTCGGGCGAGGCCACAGTCTGGCGAAACTCTGGCTGTGCTAGCAGGAATATTTGCAACAGCGGTGTTTCACCAAGCTGAAAGTTGGAGAGCATCCGCAATTCTTCGAGCGCGCTGACGGCGAGGTTTTGCGCCTCATCGACGATTAACAAAACGCGGCGCCCGGCCCGTGCTTCTTCGTGCAGGAAATTTTCGATCGCGGTGAGCGCGTGCGACTTGCCTGGCCCTTCAACAGCGATGCTCATTTCATTGGCAATCAGCCGCAGCAAATCTGCGTCGGCAACCTGGGTGGACACCAATTTGATCGCGGTCAGGCGCTGTGCATCAATCGCGTGGCAGACATGGCCAACCAATATGGTCTTGCCAGACCCGACTTCGCCGGTGATGACGATAAAGCCTTCGCCTTGCGCAAGCCCATATCCCAGATAGGACATGGCGGTGCGATGTGTCGCGCTTTCAAACCAAAAGCGCGGGTCCGGCGTCAATTGAAACGGCCGTGCGGTCAATCCATAAAAGCTGTCGTACATAGCCCCACCTTATCCTTTGTTAGCGCGATAGCCCACCCCCTTGTTAGAAGGAGTAGCGCATCCCAAGCAGGGCCGAAGCAAAGGCCCGCGAATTGAACCCATCCTGGTTGATGGCATTGTAAGACACAGCCGCATTACCCTGTAGTCGCGGCATGAACATGTGGCTTAGCGAAGCCGAAGCCCCCGCAGACGTCGCGTCAAAGCCAAGTCCACCGTCAAAATAGGTGGCATAGGCGCTCAGACCAAAGCTGGTATCACGCGAAAGCGCGCGCGATGCCGAGAGGAAGGCGAACCAGGTTTCATCAACTGTCCCGTCAAGCCCGGGGATCGCTGTCAGGCCATTGGCGACATAAGTGCGCCTGTCATAGCCCATTGCCGCGCCCACGCTCCAGTCGCTCAAGCGGCTAGACATGGACAGCGTTGCGCCGCGATTGCGGAATGCAAAGCCCGTGGCATTATTCAATGCTGGTGTCAGGCATGTGCCGCCGCTTGCGCCAAAAGCACAACCGCTCAGCGAGCCGTCAATGCCGTTGCGAACCACTTCAAAGTCGGTCGGCAACGCCGCCAGCCCAGCCGAAAGCGAACGGCCAAGCGTGCTCAAATTGTCGTAGATACCCAGTTGATAAGCGGTGTTGCGGCTGGCTTGCCAGGTCGCGCTACCAGTATAAACCGTATCGCCATAGCGGCGACCAACGCGAGCCTCCAATGCGACACGGCGGCTGGGCCGCCACTGCACACCCGCATCATAAATCAACCCGCTGGTCTCAAATGCGATCGTTCTTGGCTGCGCCGTATCGCCAACCAACCGACCGTTGGCATCAACCACGGGTGCTCCCGCCACATCGGTGAGTGGTGGGCGATAGCTGACCTCAATATCCTCATAGCCCACACCGCCGACCAGCGCGAGCGAGCTGCTCACGGGCAGCGTGACGTCAAGCCGGCCAAATTTGCCATCATAACGCTGGTCAAGCTGGCCGGCATCGTCGCGATCCCAGCCGCCTGAAACGCGCCAGCCAAATGGCAGGCGACCCGGGCTCATACCAATGCTGGCAATCGCCGCATGGTTGGTCGATTCATCAAAGCTACCGATGGGCCGCGTTGCCCCCGTCAGGCTCGGTTGAAATTCAATCTCACTGCGCGAATAGCCAAAGCGATAGGCCGCACCAACGTCGATATCGCCAAAGCGTCGGCCGAATGTCGGGCCAGCATAGATGGAATAGATGTTGGCGCTGTTCGAACGATCACCAACGCCGAAGTTTGATGCACCGCCGCGCCCGTCTATGCTGGCGCGCGAAGCCAGTGCGCCCGCTTCAAGCGCCAGGCCTTGGGTCAGGTCATAGCGGCCCCGCGCCAGCCCCGAAATCACGTCATTATCGCGCAAATTATCGCCCCAGGCGATCCGGCGTTCATAGCGCACATTGGCGGCCAATTGCGCGCGGCGCGTTGCTACACTGGCATCAACGCCAACGGCAACGCTGGAATATGTCAAAACGTCGCCGCCATTGCCAAGCTCGGCGGTCAACACCTGACCAACCTCGATATAGGGGGAGACATCGACCCGCGCATGCGGCCGGGCGTTGCCGTCATCGTCGCCGTTGCGGCGGCCGTTGTCATCGTCGTCATTGCGGCGGCCGTTGTCATCGCGTGGACCAGATGCAGCATTGCCGCGACCGTCCAGCGACGGCGCATTGGCCGGAACGCCATAATCGTCGTTGACGATCTGTGCCGACGCGCCTTGCGCCACGAGCAGCAACCCAAGGGCAGTGCCCGCCAATAGGGAGAGTTTGTGTGCATGGGCCATCTTAGCCTCCTTCACCGTAATAGCTGCCGAACCGCCGACCTTCGGGAGTGAAGCGAACACGGTTGAGCAACAGAGAAATACCATTATGCTGTCCGATAAGGCCGATGGCGTCGCGCAGGGCCGCCTCTCGCGTGACATCGGCACGGACCACGACGACCACCTGGCCGCAATATTGCGCGATGACTCCCGCCGATGACGCCGCGAGCAGCGGCATCGAATCAAACAGGATAACCCGGTCTGGCGCGTCGGCATCAAGGGTTGCCAACAGCTCCAGCATCCGCCCAGAGCTCATATATTCTGTGTCGCGCGCGGTTGATGTTCCGGCGGGCAGCACCGACAATTCGGGAATGTCGGTCGGAATGACGCAATCAGCAAGGTCGAGCGACGGGTCAGCCAAGGCATCGAGCAGCCCCTTTCCAGGGACTATGCCCAATTTCTGGGGCACTTGCTGCCTTGCAAAATCGCCATCAATCAGCAGCACAGACACCTCATGCTCCGCAGCCAGGCTGAGCGCGAGGTTGATCGATGAATAGGTTTTCCCTTCGTCGGGCTGGGCTGATGTCACCAAAATTCGGCGCCCCAAGGGAACATTGCCTGCATTGCGCAGCAACTGGCGTTTGATGAGGCGATATTCCTCGGCCAAAGCGCCAGATGCGCTATCGGAATCGAGCAAGCCATGCGCGGCCATAAGCGCCCGATCAACATGCTGCATCGGTGCACGCGGCACAAACCGGCGCCGCACCAAGGGCACGCGCGCAGCGGGGGCTGCCACCGCATTTTTGGGCGCATCCTCACCTGCGGGAGGGGGAGCTTGGCGCGAAGGAACGACCGCCACCGCCGCCACCGCCGCAGCCACAGCCGCAGCCGTAGCCGCAGCCGCCTCGACCGCCACGTCTCCTGCGCCATCAGTTTTTGAGGCCGGCTGGCGCGACGTTTTTGGCGAAGGGGTGCGCAAAATGCTCTTTTCTTCGAGCACTGGGCCATCACCCAATGTGCCTGGTTCAAGCCGGCGCAACTGCCCCCCAAAATCAAAGCGGGCATCGGCCCGTTCGAGCAGAGAGCCTTTGCGCTTGATCGGCTTCATTTCGCTCATCGTGTCTTTATCCTTATCCATGGCCGCTCAGCCCACCGTCATCCGCTGGGCAAATTCTATGCCGAGTAATACCGCACAGAAAATCGCCAGCCCTGCCCCAGCCATCGCAAAGCGCTGTAACCGCACGCGGCGCGACGCGCGCAACTCATCGGTCAGTTGCTCGGTGACCGACCCGATCACCGGCAGCCCGCTCGCGCTCGCAAGTCGGGCAGCAGTGGGGTAAGTTGTCTGAATTTGTGATATGGCGAACGCCGCAGCCGTCCCCCCGCCAAGCCCAGCCAACAGCACAGCCAACAGCAATAATGGCTTATTGGGTGCAGAAGGCGTGGTGGGCGATGTCGGCTCGTCGAGAATCTCAACCCGAACAGCATCCGCCGTGCTTTCAGCGGCGCCGCGCAACCGGACCTGCTCACGCCGCGCTACAAGGCGGTCATTCTGGTCCTTAAAGACATTATATTCACGGTTAAGCCGTTCATATTCAGCCGCTGCTGCTGGTTCGCGCGTGCGCAAAGAGGTGATCGAGGCTATCTCGCCCGCCAATTGCCCCCGGCGCGATTGCAGCGCAGCGCGCTGTGCCGCAAGCCCTGCATAGGCTGGGTTGGCCTGGCTCCCGCCGCTGCTACCGCCCACTGGCTCGCGCGCCGCCTGCGCACGCAGCGCCGCAATCGTCGATTGCAATGCAATGACATCAGGGTGTGCTTCGGTCAGGCCGCGCGCACGCATGCCGGCCAATTCCATTTGCGCTGAGGCCAATTGCTGGCGCGCGACGCCAAAACCGGTTGCCGGCAGGCTAGGCAGCGATATGGATTGCGGGGTCGCCGCTAACTGGCTGCTGACCGAGATTAGCTGGGTGTCGATTTGCGATAATTCTGCACGCGCACTTTCCAGCCGCATCGCCGGCGAACCTGCGCCCGGCAACAGCCCCAGATTGCGCGCTTCAAACCCTGCGCGAACCGATTCGGCCTGAGCCAATTTGGTTTGCACTTCGGTGATCTGCGCGTCGAGGAAACGAATTGTCTGTTGCGCACTGGCGGCCCCACCGCGAATTTGCTCGTCGCGAAACACCGCTATCATGCTTTCAACTACACGCGTCACCAGCGCCGCACTCTCGGCATTGCTGCGCCCGCCGCCGCCAAGTGTCACGGCTATTTCTAAATTATTATCGGGCGTCGTGGTGATTTTGGTAGCCCGCTTAAGCTGATTTGCAGCTGAAGCGCGCGTTGCCTGATCCGCTGCACGGTCGATCATGCCCGATGCAACCGCCACCTGTTCAAAGTTGCGGGTCGAGACAATGGCCGCGCCCAATTGATCGAATCGCCGCTGTTGATCGAGCGGGTTGCTCGATGCGTCGGGAACAAGGTCGTTGATTTCAATCTGGATTTTTGCGCGCGATTCATACGAATTGGGGATGAGCGCCACAACGAGCCAGCCGAGCAGGCACAGCCCCCACGCCACCGCCATCGCCAACCAGCGCCGCTGCCAGATGCCGTGTAATACAACTTTGAATTCGTCGAGCAGAGAAGACATCAGAATGCGCTCTCCGGAATGATGATGACATCGCCTGGTTGCAAGCGAACATTGGCGCTGGTGTCGCCGCGCCGGATAAGGTCGTTAATCCGCAGCGTATATTCCTGTTGCCGGCCGGTTCCCCGATTGGTGCGGACCAGCCGCGCACGGTTTCCGGACGCATATTCGTTTAATCCGCCCACCGCGATCATCACATCGAGCAGCGTCATATTGGCGCGAAACGGGATGGCCGCAGGCTGTTCGGTCGCGCCGATGACGCGGACCTGCTGTGAATAGGTGCCTGAAAATTCGTTGACGATGACGCTGACGATCGGGTCATTAATATAGCGCGACAGCTGAATACGGATATCCTGCGCCAACATGGTCGGGGTTTTGCCAACCGCGGGAAGGTCCGAAATCAATGGCGTCGAAATACGGCCATCGGGGCGCACTTGCACGCGGCCACCGAGCTCGGGATTGCGCCAAACAAAGATGGTCAGTTGATCGAGCGGACCAATGACATATTCTTCGCCCGGCCCTTCTTGCTGCGCCACAAAGGTTGCTGGCGGCAATTGCGGGCTAGAGCCGACTCCGGCTCCGCAACCCGTCAAGGCGAGGGCAGCGACGCTCGCTCCTGCGATCAATTTGCCTCGCAACGCATTCTTTATCATGACTTTTACCCTTATGATGGCGCTACCGCTCCCACAGGGGGCGCAATCTCGCTCTGTCCTATTGCCAAGGAAGGGTGAATATTATGTTAGGATTGAATATTGTCTGAAGTGATTATTCGTTGCCGATCACTATTTCGTGCGCCGCGCCTTGGCCCAGAAAATTGGCGGGGCTGGCACTGGCGCCATAGGCTCCCGCCAGAAACACCGCTACCAGATCGCCTTCGAGCGCATGTGGCAAGGCCACTTGGTCACCCAATCGATCTAGCGGGGTGCACAAGCAACCAACGACATGGGCGACCTCGGTAACGGGGGCGTCAAAGCGGTTGGCCAACGCTATCGGGTAATTGCGGCGAATGACGGTGCCAAAATTACCCGACGCGGCCAATTGATGATGCAACCCTCCATCAACGACCAGAAATGTCTCACCATGGCTGATCTTGCGGTCGATGATGCGTGTAATATAGGCGCCGCACTCCGCAGCAATATAGCGCCCAAGTTCAATAGCGAACTGTGTTTCGTCCGCGTGCAATGTGGTTTTTGCCAGCACTTCCCCCAACGCCGCGCCGATCGAAACGATGTCGAGCGCCTGGTCGTTCGGAAAATATGGAACCCCAAATCCGCCGCCCAAATTGACAAGCGCGGGCGCCACGCCAATCGCCTCTGCTAGCTGGGCCGCCAAGGCAACGGTCTGGCTTTGCGTTTCCGCTATGGCCAATGGATCAAGCGCCTGACTGCCTGCAAAGATATGGAAACCGCGCCAATCAGCGCCAGCGCCGATCAAATCCCTGACCAGCGCCGGAACCATCGCAGCATCAACGCCAAAGGGTTTGGCACCGCCGCCCATCCGCATCCCAGACCCTTTGAGATCGAAATCGGGGTTGACCCGCACCGCTAGGCGCGGTGTCACGCCCAGCCGATCGCCAATAGCCAGCGCGCGCCGCGCCTCGCCCGCGCTTTCAAGGTTGAGCGTCACGCCCGCAACTATGGCGGCCTCCAGCTCAGTATCGCGCTTGCCCGGCCCGGCAAAACTGATGCCATTCGCCGGCATGTCCGCCGCAATGGCGCGGGCCAGTTCTCCACCAGAGGCCACATCAAATCCATCAACCAGCGGGCGCACCGCTGCTAAAAATGGAGCATAGGAATTGGCCTTGATCGCATAGTGAATGCCCAGCACCTCTGGCATCGCGCTGCGCAGTGCCGCCATCCTCTGGCGCACAATCCCGACATCATAGACGAACAGCGGCGTATCCCCGGCACGCACCGCCAAATCATCAATGCGCAGCCCCCCAATCAGCATCATGCCATCATGGTCCGCCGTAAAATAGGGTGGAACTGGGCCGTGGGGCTTGGACTTTTGTCCTTCACTCATGACGTCAACTCTAGCATAGCGGCGGCACAAATGGCCACCCTGTCCAGCTTGCCATTGGCATTGCGCGGCAAATCGGCGCGGATAAGCACATGCCTGGGCTGCATGAAATTGGGTAAATCTGTGCGCAGCCGCGCGCGTATCTGCTCTTCTGCCATGCCCTCTTCCATAGCGCCTATGGGCCGCGCGACAATCGCTATGGCATGCCCAACTATCGCGTCGGGCACACCAAAGGCCACCGCCTCGGCCACAATCCCCGTCGCCTCGCAGGCTTCCTCCAACTCGGTCGGGCTGATCCGGTTGCCGCTTGATTTGATCATCGCATCATCGCGGCCGACAAAGGTCAGCAGACCATCGGCATCGCGCGACACATTGTCGCCAGACCATACCGCGACACCGCCATATCGGCTATGGCTGGGCGCGGGTTTGAAACGCTCGGCGGTGCGCGCCGTATCCTGCCAATAGCCTTGCGCCACCAAGGGGCCACAATGCACCAGCTCGCCCGGCTCGCCATCATCGGTTGGCGATCCATCGGGCCGCACCACCAATATTTCGGCGTGAGGTATCGCCTTTCCGATCGAATCTGGCCGCGCATCAATCAACTCCGGGTCAAGATAGGTTGAGCGAAAGGCTTCGGTTAGGCCATACATCGCATAAAGATCGGCCTGGGGAAACAGAGCCCGCAGCCGCTCAACAAGCCGCCGCGTTAATGCGCCGCCGCTGTTGGTCAACCGCCGCAACCGTGCGGCCGTTTCATCGGGCCAGTGACAGTCAATCAACTGCACCCACAAGGGCGGGACTCCGGCCAGCGTCGTTGCCTGAAATCGCTCGCACGCCCGAACCACATCAGCAGCCGCGAGATAATCCAGCGGAGCGACACTCGCCCCCGCATACCAGGCGCACAATAGTTGATTTTGCCCATAATCAAAGCTGAGCGGCAACACCCCGAGCAGGCGATCATCAGCACGCAAGCCAAGATAGTGCGCGACCGATTGCGCGCCCAGCCACATATTGGCGCTCGACAGCATGACCCCCTTTGGCCGCCCCGTAGAGCCCGATGTATAGAGTATGGCCGCCAGCCTGTCTGGTGCCATGGTCGAGGGCGGCAACACTGCACCATCCCGCTCAGCCTGGGCTGCCCATTCAACATCATCACAGACAAGGCAATGGGGCGGGACATCGCCCTCGCAGAGAGATGCGGCGCGCCCGGCATTGACCAGAAGCAGCTTCGCACCAGAATCGCCGAGGATATGCGCAACCTGTGCCCGCTTGAGCAAGGGATTGATCGGCACATGCACCAGCCCCGCGCGCACAGCAGCCAGCGGTATCAGGCAGGCTAGCCAGCTTTTTCCCAGCCACGTTGCCACACGCTCGCCCGCATCCAGCCCCTGTGCCCGCAACATTTCGGCCAATCGCCCAACGCGCCGATCCATGTCGCCGTGGCTGATGGCAAACCCCTTGAACAGCAGAGCAGGCGCATCGCGCGCGCCCCGCAAAGCGAGGTGATCGAGCGGCAATGGCAATATATTTACTTCATCGGTCATATGGCGGAGTATTGCTTCTGAAATGGATGCGCGAGGTGCGTTAGCGGTTGTTATGACGATAGGGTGTAAATATCATTCTAACTTTGCTTCCGCGCGTGCAAGTGCTGGGTCAATAATCGGCGGTGAAGAGGCCATAGGCAATGGCCAGGCAGGCCTGTTTGACCGGATCGACTGGTTTGAGCAATTACATAAAACCTGCCTTGGCGATCATCAACCGCTGATCTTTGAGGCCCGCAATGCGCTTAATCAATCGGCCTGGTTGTTTCTTATGCAAAAAGGGTCTGCAATCTTTTCGCTTGCCAATTATTACAGTTTTTGGTGGCGGCCGATATGGACGGGCAACCCCGACGAGCACAGCAAGGCGGCGCTGATCGGCTCCATTTTACCCATGTTGAAATCTCATGGGCCAAAGCTGTGGCTTGCCCCCGCCCCTGTCGAAGGCGGCATTGCAAAGCTGCTGTCCCATGCGCTGCGCACTGCGGGCTTTGTGGTTGATTGCCAAGTCTCCAGCCACAATCATTGGCTCGAAACACAAGGCCGCAGCTTTGCCGATTGGTGGGCGCTGCGCCCCGGCGCGCTGCGCTCAACTGTCCAGCGGAAAAGCAAAAAAAACATGGTCGCACTCAATGTTAGTGACCAATTTAGCGATGCTGATTGGGATGACTATGAGGCTGTCTATCGCGACAGCTGGAAACCCGAAGAGGGCTATACCGATTTTCTCCGATCCTGGGCCGAACAAGAGGCGGCGGCAGGCAGGTTGCGCCTGGGTATAGCGCGGATCGCGGGGCAACCCGTGGCTGCGCAATTTTGGTCTTGCGACAATGGCGTCGCCTATATCCACAAGCTGGCGCATGTTGCGGGGCATGACGCGCTGTCACCCGGCACATTATTGTCACACGCCATGTTTTGCCAGGCCTTTGATGTGGATAAGGTCGCCCGTATTGATTTCGGCACTGGTGATGACGGCTATAAACGCGATTGGACCGAACAAAGCGAAGCGTTAATGACTATTCGCGCGTGGAATCCGCGCCGGCTCGCAGCCTGGCCATCACTTACTCGCCATTATGCTTCGCGACTTGCAGCGCGCGCGCAGGGGCGCTAGCGGGCACAAGTGATGACAGTGGCTGTTCCGAGGATCTGATGGCTGACGATTTTGCAATGGTAGAAAAGACAGTGCGCGCGACTTTGGTCGATCTGCTCGGTCTGTCGCGCGAACGGGTGGCCGCATTTGACGATACCACCCCCTTGTTCGGCTCACTCCCAGAACTCGACTCAATGGCTGTCGCCACTTTGCTGACCGAGCTTGAAGATCGGCTCGGCATTTCGATAGACGATGATGAAGTTGACGTCGAAATATTTGAAACTTTCGGCGCACTAGTGCAATTTTCTGCTCGCAAAGCTTTGAATTAACATGGCCAACGAGCAGTGCCTGCGTTTTACCGGACACGGTGAAAAGCCAGCCATTCTGCTCGTTCCGCCATTGTTCGATGAAGCCAATCGGATGCGCCGCACTTTGGTAATGACGATGTGCACGCTCAGCGAACGTGGCCATGCATCGCTGCTTCCCGACCTGCCAGGGCAAAATGACAGCATGGCCCCGAACGAGGAGGCATCGCTCGATATATGGCGCGCAGCATTGGCGGACATTGCGGCCCGCGAAGGCCAGCCATTGCTCATCGCGAGCTGGCGCGGTGGGGCGCTGATCGACGATGCAGCATCAGGCGGCATTGGCTGGTGGCGAATGGCCCCATTGGCGGGGTCAACCATTGTCAAAACGCTCATCCGCGTGCGGATTGCCGGGGAAAAGGAGGCGGGGCGCGCCGCCAGTACAGAGCAAATTCGCGCACTCGCGCAGCATGGCCCGGTTGAACTGGGCGGCAATCGCCTGTCTCCCACCATGGTTGATGCGCTCGATTGCGCTGTCCCGGCAATGGTCGCGCCGCTTCGCACCGTTGATGTGGCGGACATCGGCGGGAGCGCCCTGTGGCTGCGCGCAGAGCCTGGCGAGGACCGTGCCATGGCACAGGCGATGGCGCACAATATCAGCGAATGGGCGACAATATGCGCCGCTGGCTAAGCTTTGATGTCGCTGGCGCTTGCTGCGCTGCCACGATTGATGAGGGCCGCGACAGCCACGGATTGTTGATTGTCTCAGGCGGTAATGAAATCCGCACCGGCGCGCATCGCGCTATGGCCCGGCTGGCTGCGCTGGTGTCTGGCGCAGGTCATCCCGTTTTCCGCTTTGACAGGCGCGGCATTGGCGACAGCGAAGGCGAAAATGGCGGATTTCTATCGAGCGCCGCCGACATCGCAGCCGCAGTAGCGCATTTTCGCACCGAATGCCCCCACATCACGCGCATAACGGCGTTCGGCAATTGTGATGCGGCGAGCGCGGCAGTGCTTCATCACCACGGGGTGGGGATAAACGCGCTCATCCTCGCCAATCCCTGGGTTATTGACGCCGATTGCACCGAAGTCGCGCCGGATGATGCGCCCGCGATGCCGCCACCGGCGGTGATCCGCGCCCGTTACCTGGCAAAAATCAAAAACCCGCACGAATGGCTGCGCCTATTGCGCGGCGGGGTTGATTTGAGGAAACTTGCCCGCGGAATACGCTCTGCCAGCGCTTCAACACCTTCTGGCACACTGTCCGGACTCGCGGCCAAAATTGCTGATGGTATCACCAGCTTTGACGGCCCCATAACCATCCTGATTGCCAGCCGCGACGGCACGGCCATAGCCTTTATGGCAGCATTGAGCACAGGCCCACTCGCCAATGCCTGCAAGCCCAGTGCCCGCAAACAATGCTATATCCGCCAGTGCAACAGCGCATCGCACAGTTTCAGCGACGATGCCGCCCGCGCATGGTTTGACGAGCAAATCCTGTCCGCGATGGCCAGCCGCTAAAACCCAACGCCGCTCACCTCACCGACCGGCTTAATCGGGCCGCTCATTCTCGCCATAGACCCTTTGCGGGCTTTCCTGCTGTGGTGGTGGTGGCGGAGATTCGACCTGCGGGGGCGCTGGCGCAGAAGCCGGAGGTGGCGGTGCGGCCTGTGGCTGAGGAGGTGGAGGAGGCGGCGCCTCATAGCGTGGCGCCTCATAGCGCGGCGCCTCATAGCGCGGTTCTTCGCGCTGCTCCATCACATCGCGCCCGCGTTCGCGCTGCGGCGCGTAGCCATCGCCATCACGGCCACGATCACGCTGTCCCGCCTGTTCGAGCGCATGCGCACGGCTTTGCGCTATTTCGGCCTGGACGCGGCCTTCCTCGGCGCGCAATTGCGCCTGCTCGGCAGCAATGGCGTTACGCAATTGTTGCTCCTCTCTCGCCTGACGCTGCCGCTCCATCTCGCGCAGTCGGCCCAGCTCCATCTGCTGCCCTGCGTCGGTTGGCATCGCGTCTGGCTGTCGATCGGTCGCAATAACCCCATTTTGCGGTCGTGGTCGCTCTGCTCCCGCTACATCGCCTCCACCCACGCTAGGCATAGGGCGGGGGCGGCGACGCGGCATGTCGTCGTCAACACGCGGGTCGACGATGATCGGTGGCGGATCGCCCCCACCCCGCCCGATCAGCGGCGGGGCATCGCCAGAGGGCGGGACGATAGCTGGCGGCATGGCAATGGCCGGATTTTCTCCACCGCCGCTACCATAGCCTTCGCGCGGGCCCCCGCGCCCACCCGCATCCATGATCGGGCCGGCACGATCGCCAAGCACGGGGCGTGTGTGCGGCGTCTCAGTATAAGCGGGCGGCGAATATGCTGGCGGTGCATTGCGCCCGCCGCGCCGATGCCAGTCGCGATATCGATTGCCATGGTCATGACGACGGCGCCATTCTTCCTGTCGCCAGTAATAATAATCATCGTCATAGCGGCTGCGTGGATCCCAACCATATTGATTGCGCCAGCCACCGCCCCAGCCGCTGTTGAGGATGAAATTAATGCCAAAGCTGCTGGTCCAGCTGCGCGCAGAGCGGTTATCCCACCCGCGTCGCGTTGATGCGAATAAGAGTTCGCGGGCGCGCTCTAGCAATCGGTCGGCATACATATGGTCCGCGGCCTTGTTGCCATCGTCCACTATCGACCCATCAGGGCCAAATATCGCAATCAGATTGCCACGGTCAAAGCCATAGCTGACATCATCCTCGTCGCGAATCAGATAGGGCAACGAGCCATTACGCTGAAAATAATATTGAATGTCACCGGCCTGACCCGATTCCATCAGCAAGGTTTCGCCCGAGACGCCAACCCATGCCCATGCATCGACGCGGCCAAAGCGAAAGCTGTAATCGGGCGGCGACGAGCCAATTGCCGAGGCAAAGCCATCGGCCTGGTCGATGGTGTAATAAGCGTTGTTGAAGGCGGGGCGGCGCGGCGCATCATAGCCACTGCGTTGCGGCGAGTTATAACCGGGGCTGGTCGAATAATCGGCGACGGCACAGGCCGACAATAGGGTGCTGGCAAATAGCGTTGCCACCAATGGTGTCAGTGTCTTGCGTATCATGATTGTCCGGCCCATCATTCATTCCCCGTTTGCGCTCTATATCGTTGCGCATAAATGATTATGTCATGGTAATTCTGGCCGCACGATGAACAGCTGCGTCACGAATTTTATGCCGTAAGCCTCGGTTGTTCGCGCTCAATCGACCGTTATTGCGGCAAATCGGCCTTTGCGCCATGCTATGCCCAAAAATAAGCCGCTCGCAATCAACGACACGAAAAGCGCTATGATGGATGATTCCGGGCCGAAGCCGCCACCGCTTAGAATCACCGCAACACCATCGACGGGGGTGGTTTGCAAGGGGCCACCTGCAAAAACATCCAGCCCAGAAACAGCGCTACCAAAAACCCAGCCCTGCGCAAAATTCCAGCCTGCGTGCATACCGATCGCCATCCAGACCCGCCCGGTTATCATATACAGCCCCGCCCCGATGCCTTCCCCCGCGACGAGGCACAATGATGAAAAAACGGATGCGTCGGGATTCGACAGATGGAGTCCGCCAAACAATAATGCTGTCAGAATCAGTGCCGGAAACACCCCTGTTGCGCGCCATAACAAACGGAAAACAATGATCCGTACCAGCACCTCTTCAATCACTGCTGACTGTATGGTCTGTTTGAGCGATTCGACCATATGCGTGACGGGTTTGGGCGTTATCACCACCCAATCTACGCACCATAGCAGACCAATGATTGTCGCCATCAACGCACCGCCCAAAGCGATGCCGCTGGCCATATCTGGCACCATAGATCGGAGCCCGATTTCAGGCGTGCTACGCCGCTCCACAATATGGATGGCAAGCGCATAGGTGCCAAGCATCGCCATCGACCCGATACATACCGCAATCAATCGTGCTCCGGGCGGCGCAGCAGCACGTGTCGTAAATTCTTCACCAACAGCCATGGCCAAAACATGCAAGCTGGCGTCCGCCGCGACATTGAAAGCGACGATGCACACGGCAGCAAGCAGGCAAAGCCAGAGCAGCGCCCGCCCCCACCGCCATCGACCCGGCGATAATAGCCCTGCGTCTCCCAATATGATTTTTGCTACCATTTAAGATATCCTTTCTGAATGCCGTCACATTGTGTATTACTATAATAATACACCAATCAACTAATCATGCAAGCGATATGAAATTATGTGCGCTGCAACATTCCGATTGCAGCCCCTTGCGCTTTGCGAACAGATATGGAACAGGGCTGCCGATGAGCTTGACCCATATATCGGTACGCGGGGCGCGCGAACATAACCTCAAGGGGTTCGACGTCGATCTGCCGCGCGACAAATTGATCGTCATTACCGGCCTGTCGGGGTCGGGAAAATCCTCGCTCGCGTTCGACACTATCTATGCCGAGGGGCAGCGGCGCTACGTCGAAAGCTTGTCGGCCTATGCGCGGCAATTTCTCGAGATGATGCAAAAGCCCGATGTCGAGCATATCGACGGCCTGTCGCCCGCGATCAGCATCGAGCAGAAAACCACCAGCCGCAATCCGCGATCAACCGTCGCCACCGTCACCGAAATCTATGATTATATGCGCCTTTTGTGGGCGCGGGTCGGCGTGCCTTATTCGCCCGCAACCGGCCTGCCAATCAGCGCCCAGACGATCAGCCAGATGGTCGATCGGGTGATGGCGATGAGCGAGGGGACGCGCGCCTATCTGCTTGCCCCCGTAGTGCGGGGCCGCAAGGGCGAATATCGCAAGGAATTGGCGCTGTGGCAAAAGGACGGCTTCACCCGTGTTCGCATCGACGGCACCTTTTACGACATCGAGGAAGCCCCCGCGCTCGATAAAAAATATAAACATGACATCGAGGTGGTGGTCGACCGGATCGCGGTCAGAGCGGGGATAGAGGCACGGCTGGCCGACAGTTTTGAAAGCGCTTTGAAGCTCGCCGAAGGGCTGGTCTATCTCGACTTGGCTGATGGCGTTGTCGCGGAAGTGATGGACGAGGGCAAATCAACATCCGTTAGTCCTGAGCTTGTCGAGGGACCGCCTTTTTCTCTGGACGCCGCGAAAGGGCAGGACAGCCCTTCGACAGGCTCAGGGCGGACGGGGTTGAAAAACGCTGGTCTGCCCGCCAATCGCATCGTCTTCAGCGAAAAATTTGCTTGCCCCGTCTCGGGCTTCACCATCGCCGAAATCGAGCCACGCCTGTTCAGCTTTAACGCGCCGCAGGGCGCATGCCCCGCGTGCGACGGCCTGGGCGAGCGACTGGAGTTTGACGAGGATCTGGTCGTCCCCAACCACGCGCTATCGCTCAAAAAAGGCGCCGTCGTCCCTTGGGCAAAATCGAACCCGCCCAGTCCCTATTATATGCAGGTGCTGAGCAGCCTTGCGCGTGAATATGGCTTTGACCTCGACACAATGTGGCAGGATTTGCCGGGCGAGGTCCGCCTCATCATCCTGCATGGCAGCGGCGGCAAGGCGGTAACGCTGACCTTTATGGACGGGCGCAAAAGCTATAGCGTAACCAAGCCGTTCGAGGGGGTGATCGGCAACCTTAATCGCCGGATGCTGCAAACCGAAAGCGCGTGGATGCGCGAGGAGCTGAGCAAATATCAGCAACCGCATGCCTGCGAGACGTGCCACGGTGCGCGGCTCAAACCCGAGGCCCTCAGCGTCAAAATCGCTGGCGAGGACATCAGCCTGTCAGCGCGGCGCAGCGTTGCCGATGCGTTGCAGTGGTTCAGCGCACTCGGCCCCCACCTCAATACACAACAGACGCAAATCGCCACGCCGATCCTCAAGGAAATTGTCGAACGGCTCGGCTTCCTCAACAATGTCGGGCTCGAATACCTCAACCTTGATCGCACCAGCGGCACATTATCGGGCGGCGAGTCCCAACGTATCCGCCTGGCGAGCCAAATAGGTTCAGGATTGTCGGGCGTTTTGTACGTTTTGGATGAGCCGTCGATCGGGCTGCACCAGCGCGATAACGACCGCTTGCTGGTAACGCTGCGGCGGCTGCGTGACCTAGGCAACACCGTGATCGTCGTTGAGCATGACGAGGATTCGATCCGCGCTGCCGACTGGATCGTCGATATGGGGCCGGGCGCGGGGGTGCATGGCGGGCATATCGTCGCGCAAGGTCCGCTCGACGCCATCCTCTCGGCCAAGGACAGCCTGACCGCCGACTACCTGACCGGGCGGCGCAGCATCGCTGTCCCAGGCGAACGGCGTATCGCCGCCAAGGGCGATGGCAGCCAAATCCGCACCCGCGCGCCAAAGCCCGGCAAGCTCAGCAAAAAGCAGCTCGCATCGCTCGCTCGTGAGGGAAAATTCCTCACGCTATCGGGTGCGCGCGCCAATAATTTGCAAAATGTCAGCGCACGCATTCCGGTCGGCACATTTTGCTGTGTGACGGGCGTGTCAGGGTCGGGCAAATCATCGCTGATCATCGACACGCTGCAAGCGGCGGCCAGTCGTTCGTTGAACGGGGCCCGCGTCATCGCCGGCCCGCATGATGCATTAACCGGTTTGGAACATTTTGACAAAGTCATCGACATCGACCAATCACCGATTGGCCGCACCCCGCGCTCTAACCCCGCCACCTACACCGGCGCCTTCACCACCATTCGTGACTGGTTTGCCGGCCTGCCCGAAAGCCAAGCACGCGGATACAAACCCGGCCGGTTCAGCTTCAACGTCAAGGGCGGGCGGTGCGAAGCGTGCCAGGGCGATGGCCTCATCAAGATCGAGATGCATTTCCTGCCCGACGTCTATGTGACGTGCGAGCAATGCCACGGCAAGCGCTATAACCGCGAAACGCTCGAGGTGAAGTTCAAGGGGCACAGCATCGCCGACATTCTCGACATGACCGTCGAGGACGCGACCGCCTTTTTCAAGGCAGTGCCCGCAATCCGCGACAAAATGGCGATGCTCGAAGAGGTCGGCCTTGGCTATCTCAAGGTCGGCCAACAGGCCACCACCTTGTCGGGGGGCGAGGCACAGCGGGTCAAGCTCAGCAAGGAGCTCAGCCGCCGCGCCACGGGCAACACACTCTACATCCTCGATGAGCCGACGACCGGTCTCCATTTCGATGATGTCCGCAAATTGCTCGAAGTGCTGCACGCGCTGGTCGAACAAGGCAATACCGTCATTGTCATCGAGCATAATCTCGATGTTATCAAGACCGCCGACTGGATCATCGACCTTGGCCCCGACGGCGGCGTCAATGGCGGTGAGATTGTCGCCGAGGGCACGCCAGAGGATGTCGCAGCTTGCCCGCGCAGCTATACCGGCCACTATCTAAAACCCCTGTTGGCCCGCTAAAGCCCTAGGGCATGTGCCACGGGTTGTCACAATCGCCAAAAAAATG
>JBEBJX010000023.1:0-27565 GCA_040079655.1 Sphingopyxis sp.
CGTGGGTGGGGGCGAGGAAATGGGGCCTGCTCCGCCAGCGCCGCCACAAGCAGCTAGGCCCATCGCCGCCACAATTATGAGTGAAACACCGCACCAGCGAGCGGGCTGACGCTTTGGGGCCCCTGATTTCAGGCAGTCGCCCATGAATATCTCTCCCAGTGCCTCATTCAGTGGCATTGACCCGTGTGACATCCCTTTTCCTTACCCTGCTCAAGCTATTCTGTTGAGCCCCCATGTTGCAGTTGATACTGCACAGTCATGCTTGCGCAAGTGTTAATGAGCCCACATGAGTTGACGGAGCAGGCGGCATGTCTATGCCTCGCTCGATTGTTAGCGCATTCTTGAGAAAGCGATACCCATGACAGACAAAGCCAATTTAATAGCTGTGATTGAGGCGGGATGGGATGAGCGCTCTCGAATCGGAGTCACATCCCAAGGCGCACTTCGCGATGCCGTAGGCCAAGCAATGGCCGGGCTTGATGATGGAAGCTTGCGCGTTGCCGAGCCCGATGACCAGGGGGGATGGCAGGTCAATCAATGGCTTAAAAAAGCGGTGCTGCTGTCCTTTCGGTTGAATGATATGGCGACCATCCCCGGTGGCCCAGACGGCGCCCAATGGTGGGACAAAGTGCGCCTGAAATTTGCGGGATGGGACGAAAATCGCTTTCGCGCCGCGGGTTTACGCTGTGTTCCCGGCAGCATCGTCCGCTACGGTGCCTATGTCGCCAAAGACGTGGTGCTGATGCCAAGCTTCATCAATCTTGGCGCCTATGTCGATGAAGGGACGATGATCGACACATGGGCATCGGTTGGCAGCTGTGCGCAGATTGGCAAACATTGCCATATCTCGGCGGGAACAGGGATCGGCGGGGTGCTTGAGCCATTGCAGGCAAACCCGACAATCATCGGCGACAATTGCTTCATAGGCGCGCGCAGCGAAATTGTGGAGGGCGTCATAGTCGGCGAAGGGTGCGTTGTCGCCATGGGGGTGTTCATCACCGCATCAACCAAAATTATCGACCGAACGACCGGAGAGATATTCACCGGCCGCATTCCCGCTTACTCGGTGGTGGTGCCAGGCGCGCTGCCAGGCAAAGCACTGCCCGATGGGTCGCCTGGGCCCAGCCTGGCCTGTGCTGTCATCGTCAAGCGTGTCGACGCACAAACGCGAGCAAAGACGGCGATCAACGAATTGCTGCGCGATTAGGGTCTGTGGAACAAGTGGATGCGGGCGTGGCGCAAACCCTTAGCTTTCATCGCTGCCAAAGCACAAAAGTCGCACAAAAGTCATTGCGGAAGATTTGCTCCGAAATGGACTAAACGGCCCTTGAGCGAAGGCGACGCATTTACTTGCGAGTAATTGTAATTTTGTTATAGGCTGGCCATGCGGATATTGCTTAAGCATATACACTCATCTGGCGCTGCGCTCGCCATAGTCACCTCCATTTCGGTGACAACACAGGCGCGCGCACAAGCTGCAACGACCGATCAGGCCACAACGGTCGCGCCCACTGTGCCCGAATCCGATACGATCACTTATGCGCCGGAAGACTTTGCACGCTTTGCCCCGCGCACTGCGCTCGATATGGTCGAGCATATCCCCGATTTTGCTATCTCTGAAACAAGCGATGATCGCGGCATTGGTCAGGCGAGTCAGAATATTTTAATCAATGGCCAGCGCCTGACAGGCAAATCGAACAATGCCGAAACCGCGCTGCGACAGATTTCGGCGACCGCAGTGGTGCGGATCGAACTGACCGACGGGGCTCGGCTGGGCATTCCCGGCCTGTCGGGCCGCGTCGCCAATGTCATCGTGCGCTCGTCTGCGGTGCGCGTGCAGTTTCGCTGGGAAGGGCAGCATCGCCGCAATATTGCTGATCAGATTTCTGTCGGCAGCATTTCTGCCAGCGGGCGAATTGGCGCGAGCGATTTCACGCTCAGCCTGTCGAACAATGGCGGCCTGCGCCGCGGGGGGCGGGGGCCGGAAATCGTCACCGATGCGAATGGTGCCGTCCTGCTGACGCGCGATGAGCTGGACCGTTTTTACGGAGATGAGCCGCGCCTGGCGGGCACACTGCACCGTGAATGGGCCGATGGGTCTGTCATGAACCTCAATCTATCGGGACAATATGAGCATTTCAGCATCCGACAGGACGCGGTGGCAACCAGCGCAGCCAGCGGCGCAGTGCGCGACGAGAATTTTCGCAGTGATTCTGAGCCTTGGAGGTTTGAGGGCGGCGGTGATTATGCCTTTGCGTTGGGCTCCGGCCGATTAAAAGTCATCGCCCTGCAACGCTTTTCAAGCGACCCCACGGTCGAAACCTTCCGCCTGCTGAACCGTGCCCCTGGCTCAATCGCCAGCGGCGACCGCTTCACCCAGAGGGCCAATGAAGGCGAATCGGTGCTGCGCAGCGAGTATGGCTGGCAAACGCCGCGTGGCGGCTGGCAATTTTCGCTTGAGGGCGCGTATAATTTCGCCGACGTTATCTCGGCTCTGGACACACTGCTCCCCGACGGCAGTTACGCCCCTGTTCCCCTGCCCGGCAGCACCACCTTTATCGATGAACGACGCGCCGAGGCGCTCATCACGCGCACCGCGACATTGGCAACAGGCCTGTCGTTACAGGCGAGTGCGGGCGGCGAATATAGCCATATCCGCCAAAGCAGCACAGGCGGCCTTTCACGCAGCTTCATTCGCCCCAAGGGCGCCTTAGCACTCAGTTGGACCGCCAGCCCGCAATGGACGCTCAACCTCGAAATCCGCCGCCGCGTCGGGCAATTATCCTTCGCAGATTTTGCTACGGCGGTTGATATTCTCAATCAGAACGCCAGCACCGGCAATGTCAACCTTGTGCCCGAACAAAGCTGGCGCGGCGAAGTGGAAATCATCCGCAGCCTGGGCACAGCGGGATCAATCACCTTGGGTGGATATGGTGAGCAGATCAGTGACATTGTTGATCGCATCCCGATCAGTGCAACCACGGAAGGAATTGGCAATCTGCCGCGCGCCACGCGCTATGGGTTCAGCGCACGCGGCACCTTCAACCTCGATTCTCTCGGTCTGCGCGGCGCGCGTATCGACGCCACGGCAGAGTTTCGCAAATCCAGCGTGCTCGACCCGGTGACGGGGGCCCATCGCCGCATCAGCAACGATTTGGTGCGGTCATGGCAGGTCGATCTGCGCCACGACATCCCCAACAGCCCGATCGCGTGGGGCGCAAATATCAGCGACACTCGGAACGGGCCACTGTTCCGCCTCGACCAGCTTTTCAACCAGACGCTTACCCGCCCGTTTGCCGTGGTCTATGTCGAGCACAAGGATCTACTCGGCCTGACGGTGCGACTGTCCTTGCGCAATCTGCTTAGCACCGCCGACCGTCTCGATCGCGACACCTATGTTGCCAGGCGCAATGGACCGATAGCGTTTAGCGAGCGACAGATTCGCAACATATATTTGTTTGGCGCGCTAACGATCAGCGGCAGTTTTTAGTTGCTTCTGGCCTTTCCCACTCGCAAGCGAGCGCGGCTACCGCTCAGACAGGTAATAGCGATCGGTTACCGACAGGTCATCGGCAAGATCATAGACAATCGGCTGTCCGGTCGGAATCTCGAGCCCGGTGATGTCAGCATCCGAAATACCCGAGAGATGTTTGACCAGCGCGCGCAAGCTATTGCCGTGCGCCGAAATCAGCACGCGCTTGCCCGCCTTTAGCTCCGGCGCAATCCGGCTTTCCCAATAAGGCAAAACCCGCGCTATCGTATCCTTCAAACTCTCGGTGCTGGGAATGGCGATGCCGGCATAGCGGCGGTCGGCGGCAAGGTCGAACGCGCTCCCAGCCTCCAGCGGCGGCGGCGGAATATCGAATGAGCGCCGCCATATCTTGACCTGGGCCTCGCCGTGCTTGGCCGCCGTCTCGGCTTTGTCGAGGCCGGTGAGGCCGCCATAATGCCGCTCATTCAGCCGCCAGTCCTTTTCTACCGGTAGCCACAGCCGCCCCATTTCCTCTAGCGCCAGGTGCAGCGTCTTGATCGCGCGGGTCTGCACACTGGTGAAACAGAGGTCGAAATCCAGCCCCCTGTCGCGCATCAAGCGCCCGGCCGCGCGCGCCTCCGCCACGCCTTGTTCGGTGACGTCGACATCCCACCATCCGGTGAAGCGGTTCTCGAGGTTCCATTGCGACTGGCCATGGCGAATAAGGACGAGGGTTGGCATATTCACTGAAACTCCGTGATGTAAAGGTGTATGTCAGGGCGCGTGCGTCGCCAGCCACTCCGCTAGGCTCGCCAAACAATCGCGCGCAAGCTGCGCGGAGCGTTCGGGGCTCCAGCCCTGTGCAGGATCGGGCAGGTCGCGATTATCCTTGAACGGCATTTCCAGTGTCATCGCGACCGCACCGAAACGGTTGGCAAGCTGGTTGGTCGACATCGATAGATTCGCCTGCCCCGGCCCTGCCGCCTCATAGCCAAGCTGGGTTTGAAAATCGGGGGTGCGCCGCGCCAGCGCCTCGCGATAGCGCGCAAAGCCAGCACCTTGTGCCTCTTTCCAGTTCGGGATGCCTTCAAACCCGGCAAGAAACACCGCCGGGATTGCCTCGTCGCCGTGAATGTCCATCGCAAAATCAACCCCGCTTTGGTCCATCGCATCACGCACGCACAGCACCTCGGGACTGCGCGCCGCGCTAGGGCTCGCCCATTCGCGGTTGAGATTGACCCCACAAGCATTGGTGCGCAAATGCCCGCGCGCCGATCCGTCTGGGTTCATGTTCGGCACAATGTGAAAGCGGCATTTTTGCAAAAGCACCCGCGCGTGCGGATCGGCGGGATCGGTCAGCATATCGAGCGCCCCTTCCATCCACCATTCGGCCATCGATTCGCCGGGGTGCTGACGCGCATAGAGCCACACTTGTGTGCTGCCCGTCCCCAGCTCAAGGCAATCAATCGGCTGGCCATCGAGACTGTGGCCAAGTGTGCGGTGGCTGACCCCCTCGATACAGGCGGTGCGTGCGATCAGATCGTGGTGCCGTTCCATCGAATAAGGTGCGAAATAAGCGAACCAGGCAATGCCGGTGTCGAGTGTCGCGGTGATGGTGAGCGTGCCACCATGGGCGGCCGCATCATAGCGCGTATCCGCCATCTCCCAATGGTCGCGGTCGACACTCATCCGCGCACTATAGCCCGGCCAGCCATCGGGATAGGCCGATGCGCCAAGGCCAGTAATGCGCAAGGTCACCTCTACCCCCGCATCGCCCGCGACGCGGAAATGAAACCATTGGAAGAAATCTGCGTCCTTGTCCTTGGCGATCGACAGGGTCGCGGTGGTCCCCGAAATATCGTGAACGATGATATTGCCCGAATCAAAGGCGGAGGTGATGGTCAGTGTCATGACAAACGCCTTTAATCGGCGCTGAGCGCGGCGCAAAGTAAATCCAGCACTTTTTCAACCTCTGCCTTCGACGCCCCGATCAAGCTGCTATAGTCACTCTCACTCACAGCTTGCGGAATATTGTTGAGCGCATTGGACAGGATTGCCAGCTCTTCGCGCGTGCAGCTTAGGTTGAAACGCCCATTATCGTGATGCGAAATCTTCATTGGACTGTGCCTAGGGTCAGGACTCATGTATCATGCGAGCCGTCCCCTAAGGGACGGTGATCGTTTCACCCGAGCGACCGGGGAAGTCTCTGAACAAGGCCTCGGCCAATTTCTGGGCATTGAGCCCTGCCTGTGCCGCCGGCGTGCCAGCACGCGCAAAAGTTTCGGCGCGCCCCTCCCATAGCGCCTGCGCCTCGCCGCGCTGCGTGATGCGCACCAGCATCTGTGTTGCCACCACGCCGCGATTATCACGCAACAGACTGGCGAGGTTGACACCAAGGCCCACGCCAAGCCCCGAGCCATAGCTGCCCACATTGCCGCCCACACCGACGCTAACCGGGCCGTTGCCCTGTTGCGCAGCACGCTCGCTGCGCTCGATACGCACATCGACGTGATAATCCGCTGGCCCCGCTGCGGCCACCAAAACAGAGCGATGGCCAAGTCGATCAAGCTGGCTCGACACCGCCGCCGCATAGCTTGGGTCGGGCCGTGACGATAGATCCAGCCCCGTTGGCTGTGCAATTTCATAAATGCCAGGCGGCATCATCACACCCGCGTCGATGCGGTGAAAGCGCGTCGCCGATGCTGGAGGAAGCGGGGTCGCGCAACCGCCAAGCAGCAATATCAATGCAAAAACGGAAGGGGAGAAAATTCTGGACATGGCTTGGCCTCACGGGACTGGGGCCCCACCTTAAGCCGCATTGCGTTCGCTCGCAAATATTCGCTTGATATACCCCGACCAAGGTTGACTTTAGGCCGCCAAAGCCATAGTGGCGCGCCTTCGCCGACAGCCATTATAGCGGATGCGCCCAAAGCAACCGCATGGATATAGCAACGGCTAACCGTTTTTGATGATTGAAAGTGTTTCTCAATGAAAGTCCGCAACAGCCTGAAATCGTTGAAAGATCGTCACCGCGACAACCGCGTAATCCGCCGCCGTGGCCGCACCTATGTCATCAACAAGACCAATCGTCGGTTCAAGGCGCGCCAAGGCTAATTACATAGCTTTTCGCCGTTACACGACCGCCGCCGAAGCACATCGGGGGCGGTGCCGAAGCACATCGGGGGCGGTTTTGCTGTTGGCGCTAACCACCCCAGCTTCCGCCGCCCTTTCACTCAGCCTCCATCTGCATCAGGATGAACGCCTGCTCCTCTGCGTCCTCGCGCAGGCTTTCGAAACGGCCCGACTTGCCGCCATGTCCCGCGCCCATATTGACTTTGAGGATCAGCGCATTCGCATCCGTCTTGAAGCCGCGCAGCTTTGCCACCCATTTGGCAGGCTCCCAATAGGTAACGCGCGGGTCATTGAGCCCTGCCGTCACCATCAGCGGCGGATAGGCCTGCGCAGTAACATTGTCATAAGGGCTATAGCTGGCGATCAGATCATAGGCTGCAACATCCTCGATCGGGTTGCCCCATTCGGGCCATTCGCCAGGCGTCAGCGGCAGCGACGCATCAAGCATGGTGTTGAGCACATCAACAAATGGCACATGTGCCACCGCCGCGCCCCAGAGTTCGGGAGCCATGTTGATCGCGGCGCCAACCAGCTCACCACCCGCAGAGCCACCCGCGATGGATATATGCCCTGCGCTGGTCCATCCGGCATCGACCAGCCCACGCGCGACATCGACAAAATCGTTGAAGCTGTTGGTGCGCTTCTCAAGCTTGCCCGACAGATACCAGTGCCGCCCCAGATCATCACCGCCGCGAATATGCGCGATAGCATAGACAAAGCCCCGATCAATCAAGCTCAGCCGCGCAGTTGAAAATCCGGGCGCGATGGCGATACCATAGGCCCCATAGCCATAGAGGTGGAGCGGGTTTCCGGTCCCTTCACGCCGCAGGTCGCGCCGCCATACCAGGCTGACCGGCACCTGGGCGCCATCGCGCGCGGTCACATGCACGCGCGCCGTGTCATATTGGCTGGCGTCATATCCCGATGGCACCTCCTGCACCTTGCGCACCGTTAGCTCACGCGTTGCAACATCATAGTCATAGGTCGTGGCGGGTGTGACCATCGATTCATAGCCTATCCGCAGCACTTGCGTCTGATATTCGGGATTTTCGCCGAGACCCGCGTCATAGCTCGCCTCGGGAAAGATGATCCGTTCGACCCGCGCCGGATCGTCATAATAATGCACCTCGATCTGATCGAGGCCGTCCTCGCGTCCCTCGACCACATAAAAACCTGCAAAGATAGCGACATCAGTCATGTAAAACTGGTCTGAACCCGCAATCAATGTCGTCCATTGATGCGGCGCGTCGAGCGGCGCTGTGGCGAGGCGGAAATTAGGGTGGTCATCATTGGTGTGGATGAACAGCGTGTCGCCATGATCTTCCACGCCATATTCCACGCCCCGGCGCCGCGCAGCGACAAGGATGGGTTCGGCCAGCGGGTCATTAGCGGGAAGCAGGCGCACCTCGCTCGTTTCATGGTCGCCGCTGGTGATGACGATGAACCGTTCAGATTGCGTCGCGCCAACATCGATACGAAAGCCTTCGTCGGCCTCGCGCAGCAACTCGACGTCATCGGCAATGTCGCTGCCCAACCAGTGCAGCCGCGCATTGTCTGTGCGCCATTGCGCGTTGGCTAACCCATATAACAGTCCGCGCGAATCGCCGGTCCACACGAGGGCGGAGAGCGTGCCGGGAATGACATCGGCCAACAGTTCGCCCGACACCAAATCGCGGATACAGACGGCGAAGCGCTCGGACCCGTCGCAATCGGTCGAATAGGCCAGCATCCGCCCATCGGGGCTGACCGCCATCGCACCGAGGCGAAAATACTCGAGACCCGCCGCCAAGGCTGGTTCATCGATGATGCACTGGGCGTCTCCGCCGGCAACAGGCCGCCGCCACCATGTGCGATATTGCGCGCCAATCGCAAATTCGCGCCAATAGACCCAGTCGCCATCCTTTTGCGGAACCGACTTGTCGTCCTCCTTGATCCGGCCTTTCATCTCCTGAAACAGCGTTTCAACCAGCGAAGCTTGCGGCGCCATAACCTCCTCGAACCAGGCATTTTCTGCATGAAGATGGGCGAGGATTTCGGGGTCGCTGACTTCGGGATAGCCGGGGTCACGCAGCCAGGCATAGTCATCGTTTAATAGGCGGCCATGGTGGCTGACTGTGTGGGGTCTGCGGGCGGCGGCGGGCGCGGTTGTGCTGTTCATCGCTCTCCCATAAGCATTTCATCGCAATTGGGAAGTTGGCTTTGCGTGCTGGCATGGGCTTGCCTATAGCAAGGACCATAATGTTTGGAGACACTCTATGCCCGCACCGCTTTCCCCCGCCACAATGCGCCTCGCCGCGCTACGCGCTGAAATGGCCAAGACGGCGCTGGATGGCTTTGTCATCCCCATTTCCGATGAGCATATGAGCGAATATGTCGGTGGCTATGCCCAGCGGCTGGAATGGCTGACGGGGTTTAATGGCTCGGCGGGGACGGCGGTCGTATTGACCCAAAAGGCCGCAATCGCGATTGACGGTCGCTATGAACAGCAAGTGCGCGGCCAAGTCGCGGGCACACTTTACGATTATGTGGATATCCCCAAGGATACATTGTCGGCCTGGATTGTCGCCAATGCGCCCGAAAATGCGCGGATAGGCTATGATGCCTGGCTGCATGGCGAACAATGGGTCAAGAGCCTCAACAAAGCGTTGGCAAGCAAGGGCGCGGCCCTGGTTGCGGTTGATGCCAACCCCGTTGACGCCGCATGGGCCGACCGACCAAGCCCAAGCGCTGCTCCGGCAACGGTTCTGGGCGAAGACTATACCGGGCGCACATCCGCCGAAAAGCGCGCCAAGATTGGCGATTGGCTGAAATCACGCAAGCTCGACGCCACGGTGATGACCGCACTCGATTCGACTGCATGGACATTCAATATTCGAGGGAAGGACGTGTCGCGCACCCCGGTTGCGCTCAGTTTTGCCCTGCTCCACGCCGATGGCACAGCCGAGCTGTTCATCGATGAGGCCAAGGTGACGCCAGCGGTGCGTGCGCATCTGGGCAATGCGGTGCGCATTGCGCCCTATGCCGCCTTTGCCGAGGCGCTTGGGGCGATGACGGGCAAGCGTGTTGCGGTAGACCCAGAGCGCACGGTGCAGGCGATTATCGCCAAGCTAGAGGGCGCAGGCGCGGTGCTGGTGCGCACCCGCGACCCGGCGGTGCTCGAAAAAGCCGTCAAAAACCCCGTCGAGGCAGCGGGCATCCGCGCCGCGCATATTCGCGACGGAGCCGCGCTCTCTCGCTTTCTGCGCTGGGTTGAGGTGGAAGCACCGTCGGGGCAAGTTGATGAGCTATCCGCCGCAGCGAAGCTTTTAGACTATCGTGAGCAGGGTGGCGAGCTTGTGGACCTCTCATTCGATACGATTTCGGGCGCGGGGCCTAATGGCGCGTTGATGCATTACCGCGTCAGCGAAGAAAGCAATCGCAAGCTCGAAATGGATAGCCTCTATCTCGTCGATTCGGGCGGGCAATATCGCGATGGCACCACCGACGTGACCCGGACCATTGCCATCGGCGCGCCCAGTAAAGAGATGCGCCTCCGTTTTACCCAGGTATTGAAAGGGCATATCGCGCTGGCGAGAGCCGTTTTTCCCGTGGGAACGCGCGGCAGCCAGCTTGATACGCTGGCGCGGCAATATCTCTGGGCTGATGGGGTCGATTACGGCCATGGCACGGGCCATGGCGTCGGGCATTTCCTGAGCGTGCACGAAGGGCCACAACGCATCGCCAAATCAGCAGGCGGGCAGGCAGGAACCGAAGAGCCGCTATGCGCGGGGATGATGCTGTCGAACGAGCCGGGCTATTATAAGCCGGGGCATTTCGGCATTCGTATCGAAAATCTGGTTTTAGTGGTCTCGCGTGAGATTGACGGAGCCGAGCAACCCATGCTGGGGTTTGAAACCGTCACCTTTGCGCCAATTGATACGCGCCTCGTCAATGCCGCCATGCTGAGCGATAGCGAACGCGATTGGCTCAACGCCTATCATGCCGATGTCATTGCCAAAATAGGGCCCAAACTTTCGGGCGAGGATGCATCATGGCTCAGCGCGGCCTGCGCCCCATTGGGGGCAGATTGAGATGAATCGCGACTGGTGGCAGGTGCCCAAAGATGATTTTGCAGTGCATCATGATTTGCGTGTCCGCTACAATGAGATCGACGGGCAGGGAATCGTATTCAATGGCAATTACCTCATCTATGCCGATATCGGTGTCACCGAATTATTCCGCGCATTAGGGGGTGGACAGCCCGGCCCGTTTTTTGCGCAATATGGCAGTGATATCGTCATGGTGAATGCCGAGCTGGACTATCACGCCTCGTTCATTCTTGAGGATGTGATGACAGTCTCTGCGCGTGTCGCGCGAATCAGCCGATCAAGCTTCACCATTCATATCGCACTTTTTCGCGGGATACAACGTATGACAGACATGGCATTGACCTATGCCCATGTCGAAATGGATCGCAGCATGGCTATCCCCCTGCCCGGAAGTTTCATTGCCGATGTGCGCAGTTTTCAACCCAGGCCACCCGAACAAATAAGGCCAAAGGCGTCCTGATAGCGCCTTCTCCTCGCAAAAAAAATAGGGCCGCCCGAAGGCGACCCTTTAAGGGGGATTGGGAGAGAGTGCCTCGAAAGGCATGCTGCTTATGGAGCAGGATTGTTTATGCTGCAACTGCGAAAAAAACAAAGGTGATTGCATAAAATGCAATCGTCGCATTGATTGCGTTTACAGTGCGTTCGAGTGTGATGAACCATCAAACGGCTCTTAAAATAGCGGTAAAATTATGGGAATGGAGTCTGTTGCGTTTCCGTATGAAAGATACAGACCCTAGGGTCAGGGCGTTAAGCGGCGGCGCTCGACACCCGACAGCGCCAGTTGCCGATCTATTTCGGCGACCAGTGCCGCCAGCCCAGCCTCATCTTTGGCTTCGGCGCGCGCCACCAGCACATCTTGTGTGTTCGACGCACGCAGCAACCACCAGCCGCTCGCCGTGGTAACCCGTGCACCGTCGGTGCGGTCAACCAGCGTGCCGGCCGCCTCAAGCCGCGCAAGCACTTCGTCAACCACAGCAAATTTACGCGCTTCATCGACCTGAAACCGCAATTCGGGCGTGTTGACCATCGGTGCCATGCCCCCGCGCAAATCGGTGATCGAGCGGCCCAATAGCGTCGGAGCTTCGATCAATTTGACCGCCGCGAATAGCGCATCGTCAAAACCATAATAATTATGGGCGAAGAAGATGTGGCCACTCATTTCGCCAGCAAGCGGCGATGCGACCTCCTTCATCTTGGCCTTGATCAGACTGTGCCCTGTTTTCCACATCATGGGCTGCCCGCCCAGCTCTGCCACCCGATCAAACAGCGCCTGGCTGGCCTTGACATCGGCAATAATGGTGCCGCCCGGCACATCCTTTAACACCATTTCAGCATAAATTTGTAATAGCTGGTCGCCCCAGATAACGCGCCCTTCGCCGTCAATCGCGCCAATGCGATCGCCATCGCCATCAAAAGCTACTCCAAAATCGAGTTTGTTGTCCGCGACAAGCGCACGCAAATCTTGCAGATTTTTCTCTTCGGTTGGATCTGGGTGGTGATTGGGAAAATGCCCATCAACGGTCGTGAACAAAGTGAAATGCTCACCCGGCAGGCGCTTGATCAAAGCTTCGACCGCTGGCCCCGCCGCGCCATTTCCAGCATCCCAGCCGACCCGGGCGCTGCCGCCCGCGAACCCCTGTACCAGCCGATCAATATAAGCGTCGAATATATCAATATTCTCAACGCTCCCCTCGCCCGCTTCCCAATCGCCAGCGGCGGCCATCGCCCCCAGCGCCGCTATTTGGCGGCCATAAAAGGGGCCGCCCTGCGCCACAAATTTGAAGCCATTATAATCGGGGGGGTTATGGCTTCCGGTTATCTCTATGCCGCCATCGGCGTCTAAATGGTGCGTCGCAAAATAAAGCATGGGTGTCGCCGCCTGGCCAATGGCTAAAACCGTGCATCCGCTCATCCTTAATCCGGCTGACAATGCTTCGGCCAGCATCGGTGATGACAAGCGCCCATCATAGCCAAGCGCCACACGGCTCCCGCCCGCGCGGCGGATGGTCGAGCCAAAGCTGCGGCCAATCGCAAACGCATCATCCGCCTTCAGCGTATCGCCTACGACACCGCGAATGTCATATTCACGCAGCATAGTCGGGTGAAAAACATGAGATTGCATCAAATTATCCTATGATGGAAGGGCGCGCGCCATGGTCAGACGCCGCAGTGGTGGAAAGTGGTGCGGATATTGGCGCGGAAGGTGGCGCGGAAGGTGGCGCGGAAGGTGGCGCGGAAGGTGGCGCGGAAAGGGGCGCGGAAAGGGGCGCGGAAAGGGGCAGCGCCAGCCCCGCCAGCATTTCTCGCAATTCCTGCCGTGCCGCGATATGGCTGGTGCCCAGCTCGCCCAAATGCCCGCGATCAAGCAAGGTCAGGCCAGATGGGAAGAGCTCGCGAAATATCACGCGCTCCGAAAGCCCGGGCACTATCCGAAAGCCGATGCGTTTCGATAATTGGCCCAGCGCATCGCTCACCCGGCGCATGTTGCGCGCCTCGACATGCTGGACACGGTTGCGCAAAACCACCCAGTCGATGGTGCCGCCATCAACTTGGGCGCGGGTTTTGCGCGCATTCCATATCATTTCGGCGTAAAAACTGGGGCGTTTGACTGTAAAATCTTCGGCATCGACATGCCCAATCAGGTCGAAATCCACAAAACTGTCGTTAATTGGCGTCACCAAAGTCTGTGCCACGGTAGCCATATGTCGCGCCAGTGGATCATCACGGCCCGGGGTGTCGACAATCAAAAAATCTGCGCCGCTGGCAAGCGCCATCACCCGCTCTTGCAGGGCCTCAACCGAGGCATCGCCAAAAACGTCAAAGCGCGGCATCGGGAGCGATATAGAGCGCCGCACCGCTGTCTCGGTCCGGTTTTCAAAATAACGGTGAAAGCTGCGTTGGCGGTGATCAAGGTCAAGCCCTACCACCTTTGCGCCGAGTTGCGACAGCGCCACCGCGATATGAACCGCGCATGTGGATTTACCCGTCCCGCCCTTTTCATTTGCGAAAACGATGACATGCGGACGAGAATTGGACGCGCTCACAAATACTCCTTTGGACATGGGTCTAGAGCGATTTCGAGTGGAATGGAACATTACACGGCTCGGAAATCACGACAAGAAAAGACAATAGAGTCTGTTTCGATTTAATCTAAATGAAACGGCCTCTAGCATCGTGCGACTGACGATGGCAGTGCGTCTCTACTGTCAGGGAGGCGGCCATGCAAACCATCCATAGACTATCCGAGCTGAGTTCCGCTATTGCCCAGTTGCGCGGGCGCGGGGCGCGGATCGCCTTTGTTCCGACAATGGGGGCGCTGCACCAGGGGCATATGGCGCTGATCAACGCGGCAAAGACTGTGGCTGATCATGTCATAGCCTCCATCTTCGTCAACCCGATGCAATTTGGCCCGAACGAAGATTTGGACAGCTATCCCCGCCCTAAAACGGCAGACATACGCTATCTGACCGATGCGGGTGTGGCCTTGCTGTGGGCACCCAATGTGCCCACCATGTACCCAGATGGCTATGCGACCAAAGTAACCGTGGCGGGGCTCGATACAATGCTATGCGGCGCGGCGCGGCCCGGCCATTTCGATGGCGTGGGGACTGTTGTCGCAAAATTATTCAACCAGGTTCACCCCGATATTGCCCTGTTCGGCGAAAAAGATTGGCAGCAATTAGCGATCATCCGCCGCATGGAAGCCGACCTTAATTTTGGCATAAAGATTGTCGGCGTGCCAACGGTTCGCGAAGCCGATGGGCTGGCGCTGTCGTCGCGCAACGCCTTTTTGTCCAAAGAACAGCGCAGCGCAGCGACAGGCCTGCCATCGGCCATGAACGCGGCCTGTCTTGCCATGCAAAACGGGGTGACCCCCGCCGCCGCTATCGAGCGCGCCAAAGGGGCCATATTAAGCGCCGGTTTTGCATCGATCGACTATCTGGAGCTGCGTGACGGCGCTTCGCTGGCCTTGCTCGATCATGCAGCGCAAGGGGCGCGGCTATTTGCTGCGGCGCGAATCGGAACAACGCGGCTTATTGATAACATCGCTTTTGGATAATTGCTTTTTCTCGTGTTAACCATTTATTGACCATGACTTGCGATTGTGACTTCTAACGGGGGTATACGCCCTCCAACGAAGGGGCTCTTGTCATGGGAACCAGTTTATCTGCGGCAACGAAAATATTCGATGCCAATATGGCCGCTGCCAGCAAAGGCAAGGCGGAGGCTTATTTCGAACTAGGCATGGCCTATTCTACGGGGACCGACGGCGTCGCGGTTGATATGGTTGAGGCGCATAAATGGTTTAACCTGGCCGCGCTGGCTGGCGTTAGAGAAGGCAGCCTGTTGCGCGCCGAAATAGCCAGCGAGATGGACCGCGAAGAGATTGCCGAAGCCCAAAGACAGGCGCGGTCCTGGATTGCATCGCTCGGTGCCGCAGCAACAGATGTGCGCCGCGTCGCCTGACCCTGCCTCGCCTGACCCTGCCTGTCTATACCTGCTTAAATGGCGTGAACCGGTCTAACCACGCGCTTTCCTGCTCTGATGCGCGAAGCTCTTGTGCCAGAAAATCGGCAACTGCGCTGCGAAATCCGTCATGCGGGATGAAATGTGCAGACCATGTCGCCACCGGTTCATAGCCGCGCGCCAATTTATGCCCCCCTTGCGCACCTGCCTCGACCCGCGACAGTCCGTGCGCCAGCGCAAAATCGATTGCCTGATAATAGCATAGCTCGAAATGCAGACAGTCTATGTCCACGAGGCAGCCCCAATAGCGGCCATAAAGCGCATCGGCTCCAATGAAATTGAGCGCCGCCGCAACCGGCTCACCGCGTTCCTTTTCTGTGGCGACAACCATCAATATGCGGTCCGCCATCTGCTCTGCCAAGCGGTCAAACGCTGCACGGGTAAGGTAGGGTTGCCCCCATTTGCGCGCGCCCGTATCCTGATAGCAGGCCCACATAATATCCCAATGCTCGGGGCGAATAGTCTCACCCGTCAGCGAGAGGATATTCACCGCCGCCTGTGCAGTGGCGCGTTCCTTGCGGATGGCCTTGCGCTTGCGAGACGACAGCGCGCCGAGAAAGGCGTCGAAATCATCATATCCCCGATTATGCCAGTGGAATTGGCTGTCGCGGCGGATCAGCCAGCCGGCGTCCCTGAAATAATCCAGCTGTTCAGGCGCAACAAAGGTCGCGTGCGCGCTCGACAGCCCATTTTGTATAACCAGCGCCTCGGCTGCGGCGATAAGCGCGGGCGCCATGGCGGCATCATTGAAAAGCAAACGCCGCCCAGGAACGGGGGTGAAGGGCACACAGATTTGTAATTTTGGATAATATTGGCCGCCTGCGCGCGTCCAGGCATCAGCCCAACCATGGTCAAAAACATATTCACCCTGACTATGCCCCTTTATATAGGCAGGCAAAGCCGCAACCGGAACCCCGTCGCTATCATCAATGATGATCGGTGCCGCATGCCAGCCCGTGCCGGGGCCAATGCTGCCAGATATTTCAAGCAATGACAGAAAATCATGGCTGAGAAATGGGTCGCGGTCACCCGCCAATCGATCCCAATCCGAGCGCGCTATTGACGACACACCATGTCCGGTTCGCGCGACAATCGGTGGTCCAGAAATGGCCATGCCTGTTCAGGCGCCAACCTCGACAATTGCATCGACCTCTACCGCCGCACCGCGTGGCAAAGCAGGCACGCCAACCGCGCTGCGGGCATGCCGTCCGGCTTCGCCAAAAACAAGCTGCATCAATTCGGACGCACCATTGGCGACTTCAGGCTGCGCTGTAAAATCTGGTGATGATGTTACAAACACACCCAATTTGACGATGCGCGTGACACGCGACAGATCGCCGAGCGCAGCCTTGAGCTGGGCGATCACCATAAGCCCGCAACGTTCTGCGGCGGCTTTTCCTGCGGCCGCATCCATCGTTTCACCCAAGCGACCGGTGATGATGCTAGCGTCAGGGGCAAAGGAAATCTGCCCCGAAATATACAAGAGATTGCCCGATTGCACGACCGGCACATAAGCGGCAATTGGTGCGGCTGCGACTGGCAAAACATGGCCGGCATCGGCCAGGCGCTGTTCTATGATATTGGTCATTAAAGCATTTCCTCTTGTGCATGTTGCGCGGGCACTCCGCTTGTTAATCTCGCCAGCAACCATGGCAGAGCGCTGGCCCAATCGTCTATCCGCGCATGAGCGTCGGGGCTTGCCCCAACATTGCCGGCGACGCGCGGTTCGCCCACCATGTGTAACCGCCAGACGTGGGGCACATGCTTGGCGACCGAGCTATGTTGATGCGAAAGGTCGTCCACAAATGCGGCGACACTCGGGCGATATTCGGCAATGATGCTGGCAAGTAACGCGCCTTTGCCGCCCTGGTTGGTATAGACTGGGCAGTCGATACCAACGGCACGCAACTGGGCAGCACGCGCCGAGCGCTCCTCATCAACCAGGTTCGTCAAAACAACGATGTCGGCATGCTGTGCAATCGTGTTGATTGCCTCTACCGCGCCAGAAATCGGCTGTTGCCGATGCATTTCGGTTTCAAAAAAAGCTCTTAGCAGCGGCCAGACATGGGTTTGCTCAACCACCAGTCCCGTTGCCTTGTGCCGCAAAGCATCGACAAACTCGCCTGAATCAAGGTCGAAATGGATGTGATGGGCTTCATCCAGCCATGCGCCAAAGGGCACAACCATATGCAGCAAAACTTCGTCGCAATCACTGATCAACAAAGGGCGGTTCATGCGCTATCTCCACCCGTCCATTCGCCCGCTCCTGTTTGGCCATGCCCGATTTCACTGGCCCCGATTCCCCCCGACAATGTCTGTGTTGCCACCACCAATGCCGATGGCGCGCTGTCCAACGCAGCAGCGCAGGCCACAAGATCGCGTTCATGATCGGCCAGGAACCGCCCAACGGCTATCAAGGTCGCGGGCTCGCCAGCGCGCATGCGCAAATCATGGGGTTCAAGCCCAGTCAGCGCCAGCAAGCGGCGCGCACGATCGCTGTCGGATAAAATCCACACCAGTGCATCGAGCAACAGGGCCGCCGAATCGCGGGTGGGAGAAGGCGGGTGATACACTTTTACGCTCAATCCATTGTCTACTCCGCCTCAATGGCCTAATAGGCGCTGAACGGCAAGGGTGGCCGCACAGGGACGAGGGACGAGGCAATCATGGATAACGCGAAATGCGTAATGGTTGTCGAGGACAATGAGCTCAACTTGCGCCTTTTTTGCGATCTTTTGACAGCGCACAGCTATCGCGCCGAAGCGGTGAGCGATGGCAGGGACGCCATGGAACGCGCACGGTCCATCCGCCCGGACCTCATCATCATGGACATTCAGTTGCCGCATGTCAGCGGGATGGACCTTATCGCCGAATTGAAACGTGACCCGGCTTTGTCGCACGTCCCTATCATGGCGGTGACAGCCTATGCCGGGCGCGACGATGAAAAACGCATCCGTGATGCTGGCGCCGAATCCTATGTATCGAAACCGATATCGGTGATTCGCTTTATCGAGGCTGTCAGCGCATTTGTGTAAAAACCGCAACGGGGCGCGGCAAAAGCATAGGGTCAGGACCCATAAATCACGCGAACTGAGCTTGACAAAGCTGAGGCAATAAGCCGACCAGGATTATTTGATCTTGGCTTCTTTGAAATCGACGTGTTGGCGCACAACCGGGTCATATTTGCGCATCGACATTTTTTCGGTCTGTGTGCGCGGATTTTTCTTGGTGACATAGAAAAAACCGGTGTCAGCAGTGCTGACCAGCTTGATTTTGACGGTGGTCGGCTTTGCCATGACCCGTTCCTTAGCTTTTACGACAATAGAAAAAAGGCAGCCGCTAAGCTGCCTGCTCGCGGCGAGCCAATGGGCATATCACGCCACCTTGTCAAGCAGAAGAGTCTGCTGTGACTTTGTTTCATGATCGTCAACGCCGTTATCAAGCCATTAACCTGTTTGGGTCCACCATCACCGCGTTGATGAACCAAGGAAGTGGTCCAGACGCCATGATGACAGAACAGCATGCCAACCAGATCAAGCACGACTTGCAAGGCCGTATTTCCGCACTTGCGGAAACGCGCGGGCGGATGAGCCAGCGACAGTTGGTCGAAGATGTTGATGCGATCCGGAGCGTTGCTCAGAATCATGGCTTTACCACCGTATCGTGCATTGCGGCCAAGCTTGAATCGGCTCTGGCGCGTGATAATGGCGGGTCAACCTTGCTCTGTTTTCTCGATGCTTTGCACGACGCGGTAAAGCTGGAGCCGATACGCGGCCCGGCACAGCAAGCCTTGCTCGCCTCCATCGCCCTTCGTATGGGATAAGCCCCGCACGCGGCCGCGCGCATAAAACCACTGAAGGGTCCGCATGGACGCGCTGATGATTTGCCTTTTGGCCTGTGGAGCCGCCACGATCGGCTCGCGCTGGTGGCTTTTGGCTGCGGCGGCGCAGCGCCGGCTTTCTGCGGCAAGCGCCTATATCCCAATCGCCCTCACCGCTATTTTGGGCTCTGGCCTTAGCGCTCTATTGGGCGCGACCTTGCACGCGCAGGTGCGCGGGCCGGGGATGTTGCTGTTGCTGGCCATTGCCCTCCTGTTCGCCGGCCTTGCGCTGGCTTGGCCAGCGCGCCCGATTTCTGCCAAATTGAGCGCATCTGTAAAGGGGCCATTGTCAGCGCTCATATTATTGTCTGCCGCAATGTTGAGCGATAGCGCGCCATTCATCATCATGGCCACCGTCGCACGCACCGGTAACATGACCTATGCCGGGGTTGGCGGCGCCATCGGCCTGATCGCCGCCGCGGTCGGAACGGCGATGATTGACCCAACAGAGCCGCTGCCGGCCTGGTTGAACTGGCTACGCCGCGCGATCGCAGTGATTCTGTGCTTTGTTGCGGTGATTGCGGCGGCCAGCGCGCGCGGGCTTTTGTGACAAATTTATAATCGCCATTATCGATTACCCTGCCCACATTAATCAATTCGATTGCTATTTCGATTGGCCTTAACAAAGCTCCCGAAAGGATCAATCATGCCCAATGATCACCCCCTCCCCGATGCGCTCAATCGCCTGTTGGCAGATTGTTTTGCGCTCTATTTCAAAACAAAAAACTTTCACTGGCACGTCAGCGGGCCGCATTTTCGCGACTATCACCTGTTGTTCGACGAACAGGCTGGCCAAATCCTTGCCACGACAGATCTGATTGCCGAACGGGTGCGCAAATCTGGCCACGCCAGCTTACGGTCAATCGGCGATGTCGCACGGCGGCAGACGCTGCGTGATAATGATGCGCCCCACGTTGGTGCCGCGGATATGCTGAACGAGCTGCGCCATGACAATCTTGCGCTGATAGCCGCACTACGCGACATCAAAACACTGGCGGACGCGAGTGGCGACAACGCAACCAGTGGGTTGGTCGATACATGGACCGACGAAGCCGAGCTGCGCGCATGGTTTTTGCATGAAAGCGGACAAATATAGATTTCAGTCAGCTTGGCGAAAGCAAAACAGCGCTAGCCATCGCTGCATCCGGTGCTAGCATGCCGCTATCACAGGACATGGCCGTTCGGGCCATGAACACAGGGGATAGACATATGATCACTATCAAGACCCGCTTTCTCATTGGCGCGGCTTTCCTGGTTGCCAGCACGACGGCCATTGCGGGTGACGCACCGGCGACAGCAGCGGCAGCAACCCCGCCCCCCGCCATTGCCTTTGGCCAGACAGTCGAGGGCGAATTGGCGGCAGCGCCCACCGCCTGCGCGGCCGATGCGCCCAATGTGCGCAGCTATAGCTTTACCGCCGAGGCCGACGCGCGGATCGAGATTGTCATGCACGCCGACGATTTTGATACGCTGGTCGAAATTGGCAAAATCACCGATTGCCGCTTTGTGTCGATGGGGCGAAATGACGATGGGACAGGCAGCGAAGATGGCCTGAACAGCCGTCTGGTTGGCCGCCTGCCCGAAGCGGGGACCTATGTCATCCGCGCGACATCGTTCGGCGAAGGGGCGGTGGGAAAGTTTGAACTCACACTCAACCGCCTGCCTGCAGCGCGCGGGGCACCAACCCCGATTGCGCTCACCGTTGGCCGCCGGGTGGAAAGCAAGCTGGGCAATGACGATGCGACGATCGAACAGAATAGCGGGTTCGGCGGTGGATTACTCAACGCTGCGGCGGAAGCCGCCGCCGCTGCCATGGATGCAGCAGGCGAGGCAGCAGAGCAAGCCGACGTGCCGCAACTGATCGTCGAATCGGGGCGACCCTATCACCTCTATTCGCTGACCGCCGAGGCCGGGCAGGAGTTTTTGATCAAGCTCGATTCGGAGGAATTTGACAGCTTCCTCGAAGTCGGCGTCAATTCACCGCTCGGCTATTCGGTCGCGGCGAGCAATGACGACGGCGGCGGAGAGGATGACCACCTCAACAGCCGCTTGACGGTCAAGTTCCAAAGCGCGGGGACGCTGATCGTTCGCGTCAGCCCGCTGTCACCAGATAGCGGCGATTACACGCTGATCGTTGAGCCCGCGCCTGCACCAACGGCTGCACCAACGGCAGCCAACGGGCAATAATCCGCCCTTACAAGCACAAGCAAAAGGCCCGGGGTTTCACAACCTCGGGCCTTTATTGGGTCAATCCTGATCATTCTCAGGCCTGATCATTCTCAGGCCTGATCATTCTCAGAAAAGCGGTTATCAGTTGGCACCCGCCAGGTTGACGGCCGAATATTTGCCGCGATCATCGACCTCGATGTCGAACTCAACGCGATCACCCTCGTTAAGGGCGTGGAATCCAGCGCGTTCCAGCGCACTGATATGGACGAAGCAATCCGCCCCGCCATCATCGCGCTTGATAAAGCCAAAGCCTTTGGATCCGTTGAAGAATTTGACCTCGCCGGTTGTGCGCTCGCCGGTTAATTCGCGGCGTGCCCGTGCGGGGCGTTCACGCTCCCCGCCGGCGCCTGGCGCGTCGGCAGTGAGATGCTCACCGACAATCTTGATGTCGGTCGCCGATATCCGGCCATTGCGATCAACCAAGGTAAATCCCAAGGTCTGGCCGCTGGCTAGATTATCGAGGCCCGCTTGCTCAACGGCGCTGATGTGAACAAACACATCTTCACCGCCATCATCACGCGAAACAAAGCCGAAGCCCTTGTCGCGGTTGAAAAACTTAACGGTGCCCGTGCCTTCGCCAACAACTTGCGCAGGCATTTGCGGGCGCGATGGGCGACCACCGCCACCACCGCCGCCGAAACCACCGCCGGGCCGATCTCCGCCACCGCCACCGCCGTAGCTAGGGCGATCCCCAAAGCCGCCACCGCCATAGCGGTTGCCGCCACCATCGCCGCCACCGCCGCCGCCGCGAGGACCATCAGATCCGCCGCCGTAAAATTCTTGTCCAAATTCTTTTTCCCGGCCACGCCCACCACGTTGGCTGCCGTTACCCTTGCCGCCGCCGCGACGTTCCCGATCAAAACTCATGCGCCTGAATACACTCGATATTCCGTTCAAGAAAAACTGGCCAACCACCCTGAACGGAACGATGCGCAGCGCCACGAGTCGGAGGATTGGCCCCAGACTCTTGTTTGCTATAGCGCAATCATTGACCGGCGTGAACAAAAAAAGCGGGGCGGTTGCAGCCACAAGCTGACCAAAGGTCGCCGACTACCAAGGCTAAATCGGTGGCTTGGGCTTGGAAGGGATAACAAAGCCAAGCGATGATGCGACTTGAGGCCTGCCGATACTTGTCCTACAAGCTGGAGAATGACCGTATTTTTTCATGAAGAAGACCTGCCTGATGGCGTTTTGAGCGACGGGCCGATTGCGGTTGATACCGAGACCATGGGCCTCAACCCTGCTCGTGACAGGCTATGTTTAGTGCAATTGAGCGACGGCGGGCCGGATCAGCATCTGGTGCGATTTGCGCCCAATAGCGATTTTTCGGCCCCGACCCTCAGACGCATATTGGCCGACCCACACCGTATCAAAATCTATCATTTTGCGCGTTTTGACCTGGCTTCGATCGAGCAATATCTGGGCATTGAGGCATCGCCGGTTTTCTGTACAAAAATCGCTTCGCGGCTTACGCGCACTTATACTGACCGCCACGGGTTAAAAGAGCTGGTGCGTGAAATGCTGGGGCAGGACATCTCGAAACAACAGCAGTCAAGCGATTGGGGGGCGCCGCAAATCAGCGAGGCACAACGCGATTATGCGGCAAGTGACGTAAGGTTTCTGCATGCCCTCATGGCCAAATTTCAAGAACGGCTAGCCCGCGAAGAGCGCACCGCCATGGCACAGGCCTGCTTTGATTTTCTGCCGATGCGCGCACGGCTCGACCTTGCTGGCTGGCCTGAAATCGACATTTTCTCGCACGCTTGATAGAATAGCATGTCACACCAAGCCGATATAGACCGCAACCGCAGGCGCCATTGGGCCGCTGCAGGTGGGCGTCATGACCGGATTGTCCGGGTGCTGCAGCTTTCGCTACCAGCCTTGGTCGGCGGCCTCGGTGCGATCATGCTGCTCGCCCCATTCAAAAAAGGAAGCGAGATCAGTTTTCTCGTTGCCAAGGATTCGATTGAAGTCGCTGGACAGCGTATCATGGTCAACCAGGCGACCTATCGCGGAAATGACAGCCTGGGGCGCCCATTCCTCCTTGCCGCAGACAGCGCGGTGCAACGCAGCACAGCCGACCCCGTGGTGCGTATGCGCGGCCTGACCGCGCGGCTCGACATGGCTGAAGGGCCTGCGACCTTGGCGGCGGCATCGGCGCGGTTCAACCCGACCAATGATCGTGTGAATGTCGATGGGCCCATACGATTTGCGACCGCCGACGGATATCAACTCGATACGCGCGATGTCACCATCGACCTGAGGACGCGCCGCCTTTCGAGCGGCGGCCCGGTTTCGGGATCAACATCGCTTGGCCGCTTTTCGGCTCAATCGATGCACGTTGACCTCAACAGCCGTATTGTCCACTTATCTGGCAATACGCGCATTCATATCACACAAGGGCTTCGCTGATCATGATCAAGGTAAAATCCCCTGCGTTCCGCTGGTATTCGCTCCTGAGCGGGGTCACGGGTTTTGGAATCACCGCAGCATTACTCATCACCAATGGCGCGACCGACCAGGCGCAAGCACAGGCGCTGGTCAACCATGACAGCAATGCCCCCGTTGACATTGCTGCAGACACGAGCGAACTGCAATCGCGAGCAGACCGGGTGGTGATTGCGGGCAACGTGCGCATCGATCAGGCGGGGCTGACGCTCCGCGCGGGGCGGGTGACCATTGCCTATAGCGATGGCGGCCAGTTGCAAATCAACCGTATAGACGCTGTTGGTGGCGTCACTGTGACCAAGGGCGCCGACACCGCCAGCGGCTCTAGCGCTATCTATGACCTTGACCATCGCTTGATCACGCTCATTGGCAATGTTGAGTTGCGACAGGGACCAAACCGCCTGTCGGGCGGGCGGCTGGTTATCGACCTCAGCAGCGGCCGCGCCAGCGTGGATGGGCGCGGGGCAATAGGTGCCGCAGTCAATGATGGAGCACCAGAAGCCGGGGGACGGCGCGTCACAGGCCGCTTTACCGTGCCCCAGCGCAACTAGGGCCTGTGACATGGGCGGGTGCGGACCCCAGGGTCTGATCCTAAAAGGCACAATGGACGCGGTTATGCTTGTCACCATGCAAGCTTCCTGCCAAATGCTAGATATCTAGCCATTTCATGAGGATTGCCGTATCACCATGTCTGCATTAGCCGACCCCGACGCCATGCCGCGCGATGCCAGCCGCGATGCCAGCGACGTCAGCGCCATAGTCGAACGCGGGCTTGCCGTGGTGTCGCTTGCCAAAAGCTACGACAAACGCAGCGTCTTGTCGGACGTGTCCTTATCGGTTGCGCGCGGCGAAGTGGTCGGGCTGTTAGGGCCAAATGGCGCGGGCAAAACCACCTGTTTCTATTCCGTCATGGGCCTTGTCAAACCAGATTCTGGCCGCATCATGCTTGATGGCGCGGACATAACCAAATTACCAATGTATCGGCGGGCCATCCTTGGGCTAGGCTATTTGCCGCAAGAAACCTCGATTTTCCGGGGCATGACTGTCGAGAAAAACATCGCTGCCGTGCTCGAATTGGTTGAGCCAAACAAGGTTGCGCGCGCAAATCGGCTTGAGCAATTGCTTGATGAATTCGGCCTCACCCGGTTGCGCAGCGCCCCCGCGATGGCGCTATCGGGCGGTGAGCGGCGGCGCTGCGAGATAGCGCGCGCGCTTGCGGCCAATCCGTCGATCATGCTGCTCGATGAACCCTTTGCCGGCATCGACCCAATCTCGATCAGCGACATCAGAGACCTCGTCAGGGAGCTCAAAACCCGCGACATCGGCGTGCTCATCACCGATCATAATGTCCGCGAAACGCTCGATATCGTTGATCGCGCCTGCATCATCTATGATGGCCGCGTGCTTTTTTCGGGCAGCCCCTCCGAACTCGTCGCTGATGCGGAGGTCAGGCGCCTTTACCTTGGCGAAGGCTTCTCGCTCTAGGGTGTTTTCGAGTGAGGTGGAACATCGAACGACTCGGAAAACACGGCAAAATATCAAGAAAGCGATCCTCTGTTGATTCAATCAAGGCAAGACAGGCCAGGGTGAAATAGCATGGCGCTCTCCCCCCGCCTTGATCTTCGCCAATCGCAATCGTTGGTGATGACGCCACAGTTGCAGCAGGCCATCCGCCTGTTGACGCTGTCCAACCTTGAGCTCGAAGCCGCGCTTGCGGAAGAGATAGCAAAAAACCCCTTGCTTGAGAGCGGCAATGAAGAGAGCCTGGAACAGGCGCCAACCCGCAATGCCGACGCGGCGCTCGCCACCGATACATTGTTTGAAAATGGTGTTGTCGCCGCCGCAGAAACACTCGACGTTGATTATGCTGCGGAAACATTTCACCACGACAGCGCCAGCGATTCCGATTGGAAAGATGCTCCAAAATCGGCGGAAATGCTATCGCATGGCGGGGAGACCCTGTCTGGCGGTGGTGACAGCGAAGGCATAGATTTCGATGCATTCGGCGGGCCAGAGGCGAGCTTGCACGATCATTTGCTGGCCCAGGCGGGCGAACTGCTGTCGGGAGCCGATTTGAACATTGCCCGTGCCCTGATCGAGATGATCGACCCAGCCGGCTATCTGGATGCCAATTTGAGTGAAGTGGCGATCCACACCGGGCTGCCGGCTGCGCGGCTGGAGGCGGTGCTGATCTGCATCCAATCCTTTGACCCGACAGGCGTGGGGGCACAGAGCTTGAGCGAATGTATCGCCATCCAAGCGCGCGAGGCCGACCGCTACGACCCGATGATGGCGCGGTTGATCGACAATCTCGACCTGCTCGCGCGCGGCGAAATCGCACGATTACGCCGGATGTGCGGCGCCGATGAAGAGGATATGGCGGATATGATCCGCGAGCTGCGTAGCTATGACCCCAAACCTGGCTTGCGCTTTTCAAGCGATGAGGCGACGCCGATTACCCCTGACTTGTTTGTGCGGCCTATTGCGAGCGGGTGGGCGGTCGAGATTAACAGCGCGACCTTGCCGCGCGTGCTGGTCAACCGCCAATATTATGCCGAAATGAGCCGCGTTGCCGCAAAAGGCGCGCAAAAAGCCTGGCTATCCGACTGTTTGGCCAACGCCAATTGGCTGGTCAAGGCGCTCGACCAGCGGCAGCAGACGATCATCAAGGTCGGCTATGAAATTGTCCGCCAGCAGGAAGGTTTTTTCCAGCATGGTGTCGACGCGCTGAAACCGCTCACACTGCGCCAGGTGGCCGAAACCGTTGGGCTGCATGAATCGACCATCAGCCGCGTCACCAGCAATAAATATCTGTCGTGCCCGCGCGGGATATTTGAGCTCAAATATTTCTTTTCGAGCGGGGTGATGGCGACAGATGGTGAGGGAGGCATGTCCGCCGAAGCGGTTAAAGGCCGGATCAAGGCGTTGATCGACGCCGAAGATGGCAAGGCCATATTGTCCGACGACACGCTGGTCGAATTGCTCGCCAAGGACGGATGCGACATTGCCCGGCGCACCGTTGCCAAATATAGGGAAGCGATGGGGATAGGCTCTAGCGTGCAAAGGCGCCGCGCCAAAGCGATTGGGAGATAGGTGATGGGTTTGGATAAAATGAACAGGCGTAAAATGGGCCGCATGTTGGCCGTGGCAGCAACCTTATTGGTCATAGCCGCACCCGCACAGGCGCAAACCGTGGCGGCCCTTGTCACACCAGAGCCTGCACCAGCACCCGAAGTCACCGCACCCGCGCCCGTTGCAGCGGTTCAACATGTGATGCTGACAACACCACATGGCACCATCATCATCGCGGTTGAGATTGAGCGTGCCCCAATCAGCGCCGCCAATTTCTTAGCCTATGTCGATGCCAGGCGGCTCGATGGCGTGACATTTTATCGCGCGATGGATCTGGGGCGCGGCTATGGCCTGATTCAGGGCGGAACACAGGGCAATCCGCGCATCACCTACCCGGCCATCGCGCACGAGCCGACCAGCCGCACCGGCCTGTCGCACACCGACGGTGCAATCAGCTTTGCCCGCCTCGCCCCCGGCACCGCGACCAGCGATTTTTTCATCACCGTCGGCGCGCTGACCAGCCTTGATGCACAAGCGCCGGGCAGCGGCGGCGATGTTGATGGCTTTGCCGTATTTGGCCATGTCGTGCGCGGAATGGATGTGGTGCGTAGCATCATGGCCGCACCGACAGACCCCAATGCGGGGGCAGGGGTGATGCGCGGTCAGATGATCGCCGCACCGGTGCGTATCACCACCGCCCGGCGCAGCGCGGCGCCT
>JBEBJX010000024.1:0-27466 GCA_040079655.1 Sphingopyxis sp.
GAGCGCGATCAGCACCAATGCCGCAACACGGCGCTGTAACACCGCGCTCACGCGCAGAAAGCGGACTTCGCCGCCGGTGCGGATAAAAATCTCATGATCGCGGAACACCGCTTTCCAAAGATTGGAAAGCGAAGCCCAGCGCTGTGAAAATGACACGTGGAGCGACCCCCGTTGGTTCCTCAATATCTCGCCGTAGCAGTTACGGAACAAGAGTCGAATCGCACAGCGCGCAACCGTGACGAAGCGAAGCGGGATTGCGACAAAATGCTTTATTCCTGACCCTTAACCATATCCTTAGCCGCGAATCGCCCGGCAATATGGGTCAACACAGCTGTTGCATCTGTGCCAATTACGGCGCACCATGCGCTCAGGCGACAGAGGATCGTCACATTTATGGGAGGCCGATATGGAATGGATGTTGATGGGGTGGAAGAAATACGCCGATTTTTCCGGGCGCGCACGCCGCAAAGAGTTTTGGATGTTCTTCTTAGGCTATTTGATTGCTTATTTGGGGCTTGCGCTAGTCGATCGTTTTGTTGGAACCAACGGCATTCTCGCAGGATTGTTTGGACTAGCGGCATTGGTGCCCAGCATCGCCGTGGCCTGTCGCCGCATGCATGACGTGGACAAATCAGGCTGGTTCCAACTGATCCCGATTTACAGCTTGATTCTGGAATGTACCGAAGGCACCAGCGGCCCCAACCAATATGGCCCCGACCCCAAGGGCAGCGACGCCGCGACCTTTAGCTGATTGACGCGTCCATATCCGTTCGTGCTGAGTAGGGATTGAGCCCGAGCGAAGCGAAGGTGCGAAAGACCGTATCGAAGCGCGGCTGTGCAAACGCGCGGCCCTTCGATACGCTCAGCGATACCTCAGGGCGAACGGTGCGTGTGAAGGGGGCTTCTCCTCAGCGCGGGGGCGTATCGTTCGATTGCAAACGGCAGTGCTTGAAGGCAGCGCTTATTGTTCACGCCGCATTGACGATTTGCTGCTATTGCGGCGGGTATGACTGATAAATCTGCGCCTGCCACCGATGATAGCATGACAGACAGCGCTGTCGTTTCGCCCACGCGCCCGCGCTCCGCTGTGTCGAGCGGGGTCGGCGTTGCGGGGTTGGTCGGCCTGTTCGGCTGGTTTTTCATCGCGCGTCATTTTGGCATGAATGGCGAGTATAGCGCGGTTGCGAGCGTGCTCGCGTGCGGACTGTGCATGGTCGCCTGGTCACTGTTCGTCGATAAAGTTCATCGCAACCCGACCACCGGCATCGACTGGTCGATGCGCCGCCCATGGACCGAAGTCAATGACATCGCGCCAGTCAAACTCACTGGACTGTGGGCGACATGGGCTGGGCTGGGCTTTGTTTATTGCATCATGCGCTATTATTGGCAGGGGGATTACGCCTTTTCTATGCAGGTTCTGGGCTGGGCGCTGGTGCCGATGGTGCTGCTGTCGGTGCCCTATGTCCTGTGGCTCGACCGCAGATTGGTGAACCCTCGCGATGGTGCGTGGCATTTTGGGCGCTGGCTGCTGGGCGGCGATGATGCCGACCCCGCGATGATATGGAAACACTGGCGCGCTTGGGTGGTGAAGGGGTTTTTCACCGCCTTTATGATCTCGATCGTTCCGGGCAATTTCATCCATATCGTGCTTAGGCCATGGGATGTCATACTGGCCAATCCGGTCGAGTTTGCTGCGTTCGGCATCGGGCTTTTCTACCTTATCGACGTCCATTTTGCGACCGTCGGCTATGTGCTGACCATGCGCCCGCTTGATGCGCATATCCGCACCGCCAACCCTTATGGCATGGGTTGGGTCGCGGCGCTCGCCTGCTATCCGCCGTTCGCGCTGATGAACCCGGGTGGGCCGCTGTTTTACGGTGAAGCGACTGCGGGGTTTGCGGTGACACAAGACATCGGCAACGGTTGGCATGTCTGGTTCGACTATTATGGCGTGGCCGCGCCTGTCTGGTGGCTATGGGCGGCGATGCTGATTGTGCTGACGGCCGTTTACGCCTGGGCGACAGTGGCGTTCGGATTGCGCTTTTCCAACCTGACTCATCGCGGCATCATCACCCACGGCCCCTATAAATGGACGCGGCACCCCGCCTACGTTGCCAAAAACGCCTTTTGGTGGCTGTCCAGCCTGGTCATATTGCCATGGGAGGGCGGCGTGGTGACGGCGGTGCGCAACACCATGCTGCTCAGTGCCATCAGCGGCATCTATTACTGGCGTGCCAAGACCGAGGAGCGGCATTTGCTCGCCGACCCAGAATACCGCGCCTATTGGAATTGGGCACAGCAATATGCGCCCGTGCCGCGTTTTTTCCGTTGGGCGAGCGGGCTCGAACGGCCGATGATCGTGCTTGAGCCCGATGAGCGGGTGGGGCCGGTAACTTAGGGTATAGTGACATAGCAAAAGGGCGGCACATTGCTGCACCGCCCTTGCCAAATCAGTATAGTCAGATCAGAATTTGAACGAGGCCTCAACACCCCAGGTGCGCGGATCGTTGACGAACCCAGTGAGGTTGTTGAAGTCGATACCGCCCACCGCCGATAGATCGTTGGTGATGTTGCGCACGAACGCCGCAATGTCATAACGGTCGGTGCGATAACCGACGCGCAAGCCGCCTTCGATCAGGCTGTCGTCGTTAAACTCAACCGATTCATACAAGAAGAAGTTGATTTTTGAACGATAGGTCCAGTCGGTGAAGGCATAGAGCGCGCCGCCGCTGAACGGCACTTCGTAGCCAGCGGTCCAGTTGGCGGTCCAGCGCGGGGCCTGGGGCAGCTGGTTGCCGTCGATCGAATAGATGTTGGCCGAGCCGGCACGCAGCGGATCGGTGACGGTGCATGGCGCGCCGCATCCGGCGACAAAGGCATTGGGATCGTCGATCTTGGCGCTGTTGTAAGACAGACCAGCGCTCAAAGTCATGCCGGTTGCCGGGCGTGCCTGAAACTCTGCTTCGAGCCCATAGCCATCGGCATTGGCGGCGTTGAACAATGTGGTCAGGTTTGACGTGCCGCCAACGGCCGTTAGTTGCAGGTTATCGGTCGTGAAATAATAGCCGGTCAGGTTGAACCGCACTTTGCCATCAGCCAGAGTGGATTTCACGCCCGTTTCATAGGACATCGTCGTTTCGCTGTTGGCGAAGGACAAGGTGCGCGAAAAGGACAAGCGCCCCTGGATCGACGGTGCGCGATAGCCGCGAGCAACGCGGGCAAACAGGTTGATGTCGTCTGTTGCCTCGAAAATCGCCGAGACATCCCAGGTCAAAACGCTGTCTTTGACGCTGGCGCGGATCGGCGCAACCGGGCCACCCGTGTTCAGGAAAGCCGGACGGTTATCGATTGGACGCGAAGCCACCAGATCGCGCTCGTCATGGTTATAGCGCGCGCCGGCTTGCAACGTCAGGCCGTTGTCGAACGCATAGTTGACCGAGCCGAACAGGCCATAGGCATCGCTGTCTTGGCGTTGCAGCGCAACCGCCGCCGCTCTCAGGTCGGTTGGGTTGCTGAAATCGAGGCTTTCGATGTCGAGCTTTTCATTAAAGTAAAAGCCGCCAAACTGATAGCCAAGCCCGCCCGAATTGTTCGATGCGATACGCACTTCCTGGGTATATTGGTCCAGGCTTGGGATGTTGCTCTGGCTCTGAGCGGAGAAGGCGATGACCCCCGGCCCTTGGCTTGGCGCGAAACGGTTGCCAAAACCGCCGTCGATGTCACCACGGCTTTGCAATGTGCCGGTCCAGTAACTGGTGATAGAGGTGAGCGTGACGGCGCCTGCATCATATTCGATCGTCGCCGCGATGTTGCGATTTTCGAGGCTTTGGAAATTGAGGCCGTCGGCGCGGGTGACATGGCGATTGAACGGTGTGCCTGGTCCGCCAAGGCCGATCAGCTGGTTGCTGCCCCGCGCGAAAGTGTTGGCGCGAAACAGGCGGGCGGTGCCGTCAAAGCTGCGTATCTGGCCAGTGAGGCGGATGGTCAGTGCATCGTCCGGCTGGAATTGCAGCTGAAGCCGCGCCGCCAGATCGCCATAGCCCTCAAGCTCATTGCCGGTCGCGGCGATGTCGATATTATTGACCCAGTCACTCCGCCGTTGATACAGTAGCGAAGCGCGCACCGAAATTGTGTCGGACAATTCGCCGCCGACCGCGCCCTCAAGGTTGAAAGTGCGGAAGCGGCCAAAATTGGCGCGAACGAAATTATGATCGGCATCGGGGCGGACGCTGTCGAACTTGACGATACCTGCGGGCGTGTTGCGGCCGAATAAAGTGCCCTGTGGCCCGCGCAATACCTCGACCCGGTCAAGGTCGAACACCGGAAAACCTTTGAGGATGGGGTTTTCAAGCACGACATCATCATAGACTAGGCTGACCGGCTGTGATGCATTGAGGTCAAAGTCGGCATTGCCGAGGCCACGGATGTAAAAGCGCGGGAAAGTGCGTCCGAACGAGCTTTCGATATTGAGGCTGGGGACACGGCCCGCGAGCGCGCGAATGTCTCCGCCGCCCGAATTGATTGCATCAAGTGTTTCACCTTCGACCGTGGCGACTGACAGCGCAATGTCCTGTTGATTTTCTTCGCGATGCTGCGCGGTGACGATAATGTCGCCAAGGCCGCCATCGTCGGCAGGGGCGGTTTGTGCGTAAGCAGGGCTGGCGAAAGCGACAAAGCATGTGGCCATGGCCAGACGCGAGGTAAAGCGGGATAGGCTGTTGGAGGCGGTGCGCATCAAATTGTCCTTCTGAACAGGGGAAGTGGCAATGGAGTGATGCATTCGCCGCATAGGCCAGACCCGTCGCAGGTCAAGCTGCGGCATGGCTTTGCCTGACGAAAATGCGAGACTGTTGCAAAAAGAATACGGTTTGTGACAGTCGCTGCCTGTTCTAATTCTTTGTCGTACCGCGATTTCCGAGTCATCAGATGATACCATCTGATTTGAAATCGCTCAAAAACTCTTTTCGGCATAAATATGGTCAATGTCACCGCCCCACTCAGTGTGGAATCGTTCGAGCAGCTTCTCGGCGGGTGTTTTGCCTGTCGCCACAATGTCGCGCAGCGGTTTGAGAAACCCGACCTCATTGTCGCCCATCGAATTGACCTCGGCTCGGGCGGCAAGCCCCGCACTGGCAATGTCGAGCACCTCGGCAGCGACGTCGCGTAATAGCCGCCCATCGGGGGCGATTGCGTTGAGGCCGAGGCGCGGCACATCATCGCGAAGTGTCTGTTGCCCCTCGATGCTCCACCCCTTGACCAAATCCGACGCGGCGTCGAGCGCTTGCCTGTCGTACAGCAGCCCAACCCAGAATGCAGGGAGCGCGCAGATGCGGTTCCACGGGCCGCCATCGGCGCCGCGCATTTCCAGATAGCCTTTGAGCCGCACTTCGGGAAAGGCCGTCGACAGATGATCCATCCAGTCTGACCGACTGGGCAATTCACCGGGCAACGCAGGCAGCGTGCCATTCAGAAAATCGCGAAAGCTTTGCCCCGCCGCGTCGATATATTTGCCCTCGCGAAACACGAAATACATCGGCACATCGAGCATATAATCGACATAGCGTTCATAGCCAAAGCCTTCGTCGAACACGAATGGCAACATGCCGGTGCGTGCTGGGTCGGTATCGGTCCAGATGTGGCTGCGATACGACAGATAGCCGTTGGGCTTGCCCTCAAGGAAGGGTGAGTTGGCAAATAATGCGGTGGCGATAGGTTGTAGCGCCAGGCTGACGCGGAATTTTTGCACCATGTCGGCTTCGGAAGCATAATCGAGATTGGTCTGCACCGTGCATGTGCGCAACATCATATCGAGGCCCATGGTGCCGACACGCGGCATATGGCGCAGCATGATGGCATAGCGCCTCTTTGGCATGACGGGCAATTCGTCGCGCCGCTTGTCTGGCCACATCCCCATGCCCATGAAACCAAGGCCAAGCTCGGCGCCAATTTCCTTGACTTGCTTGAGGTGGCGGCCGGTTTCGGCGCAGGTCTGGTGCAGATTGATGAGTGGCGCACCCGATAATTCGAGCTGACCAGCGGGTTCCAGGCTGACATTGCCGTCGGTGCCGGCGAGGGCGATGACGTTATCACCCTCGACCACCGGTTCCCATCCAAAACGGGTCATCGCCATCAACAGGTCGCGTATGCCGCCCGGCTCCTCGTAACTTGGTGCCCCGTGATCGGACAGACGATACACCAATTTCTCGTGCTCGGTGCCGATCCGCCACGCGGACTTTGGCTTCTCGCCCTTTTGCATCGGGGCAATGAGATCGACCTTTGACGTGATCAAAGGATCGTTGCGTAATGAAACTTGTCTTGTGCTCATGGCGTGGAGATAAGAAGGCGCGGCCAAATTGGCTAGTGGAAAAATTGCTTAATTGACGGTGACGCGAAAGCGCATGGCAAAGGCTGACGACGGGCCGATGCTGGTTGCGGTGCCGCCAACCGTCGTGCCGCTCAACTGCATGCCAAAGGGGTCGCTCTCGTCCGCGCCCGCTGCGTCATCGTCCTCGGCACTGCCCGCCGCTGCGCAACTGGCGGCGCTGGTCATGCTCCCCGTAACATAGGTGACGTTGGCGGGCAGGCTGTCGGTGATGACCACGTTGGTTGTGGTGCCGCTGCCAGCGTTGCTGGCGAGCAGGCAATATTCGACGACCGCGCCCGGGATCATTTTGGGATCGGTGGCACCGTTGACGGGGTCGTTGATGACGCTGCTGGTTTTGGCGATGCTGAGAACCGCAACCGGGCGGCAAAAGGTGATGTCGTGGATGGCGATGGCCTGTTGCCCAGGGTTAGCGGGGGCCAGGCTATGGTTGCCATAGGTGATGACGATGGTGTCAACCGGAGTGGCGAAGGTGACCCAGATATTGCCGTTGGCGCTGGTGTCTGCGCTGCCCGCATCGCCATAGGCGCTGTTGCCGATAACATAATTGGCGACACCGTTGGTAAGTGTTGGCGTTGCCGGGCTGCCATTGAAGGTTCCGGTCACGGTGATGCGGTCGGCAAATTGGCCGGGATTATGATCGATGTCGAAAATCCGCATCTGTAGCCCAGGCACGGCGGTGGGCAGGGTGATGGTCGTTTCTGCGACATCGCTTTGGTTATTCATGTCGGTCAGTTGGAACAGTGATTGCTGCCCCCCCGCAATACCGCCGGTCACCGCCGTCTGTTCGGCCGGGCTTTGCCCGCCATAGGTTCCATTGTTGAGCCATGTCCCCTGATTGGTGATACCCCAATTGACGGTGCCGATATTGGCGATGGTGATGGGGTTGCTGATTGACCCAGCGGCCCAGGTGATCGCATCCCAATCGTGGATCGTTGTCCCCGCCGGGCAGACCAGCGTTGGCGGCGTGCCCGCGACCCGCGTTCCCGACACGGTGAAGCTGACCTGTGCGTCGTCATCTTCGGTGATCGAATTGTTCGCCGGGGTTGAATCGAGATCGACGGCGCTGCTGACCCATACTTCGGCGAGATTCGGGACCGTCGCGCCAGCGCTCGCCGCCACCGTGACGGTGATCGTCAGGCTGGCCGATGCGCCTGGTGCCAGCGTGCCGACGCTCCATATTCCCGTGCCGCTGTTATAGGTGCCAGTGCCCGCCGCGCTGACAAAGGTGACGCCAGCGGGCAGGACATCGCGCACCTGAACCCCGGTGGCACTGAGCGGCGACCCGGCGGCGTTTGTAACGCCCAAAGTGTAGCTGATCGTTGCGCCAGCGGCGGGCGCGGCATTACTGACGGTCTTGGTCAAAGACAGGTCGGCGTAGCTGGTGGGGGTTTGCGTGATATAGAGATCGGCGCGGGTGAAGGTGCCGACGTCCTGCGCCGCATTGTCGCATATTGTCAGCGTCCAGGTGCCGAGCGCATTCTGCCCGTCAAAGGCGGAGAGCGTCTGCGTTGACTGGAAACTATGCGAATAGGGCGGCGGCGCGGGGGTCAGCGGGTCTGTCGCCGACGCGGCGTGGGTGCTGATGGATGACGACGCCTCATCATCGAACATGTCGTTGAGGTTGTCGCCGTCGCCAGCGGTGGCGACCATGATATCGCGGGTGGTGCCGCCGGGCGAAGTTAGCTGTATCTCTAAGTCGGCGCGATAGGTGTGGCTGAGCAATATGCCGATATTGACGTCGCTGACGGTATAGCTGGTGCCGACAACAAAGGTGCGGGTGAGCACGGTGCCGCCGCATGTCTGGTCGTTAATCGCGCCCGCAGTCGTGTTGGTATATTGATTGACCTGCGCGGATGAAGGCACAGCGAAGCACAGGCCAAGCAGCGTCAATGCCGCCGAGGCAACGTTTCGCCATAATTGGCTGACGAAGGTCGTTTTTGGTCCTGCCATGACATATGTCATAGCCTGTCATGCCTAACGTTACGTTAAATCCATGCACTCTTGAGGGATATTACCTTGTGCTCCGCACTTGTTGCGGAGTGCTGGCGGCCCTCACCTGCGCCGCAAGCAGCGGCCAGCGCTCCGGACTGAATCCGGAGCACAGTAAATGTCAAACAGACCTCCAATCACCCGCTTGCGCCATCCACAGCGATATTGCGGCAATCGCAGCGGTTTCGGCGCGCAATATGCGCGGGCCAAGCGAAATGGCGCGGGCAAAGGGGCAATCGGCTATGATTGCGCGCTCCTGCGGCTCAAACCCGCCCTCTGGACCGATCAACAGCGCGGCGGGCCCCTGATGCACGGCAAAGGCCGCCGCCGCCGCCGCGCCGCCCATTTCATCGGCATGAAAGAGGGCGCGCTCCTGTGGCCATTGGGCAAGAAGGCGGGGTAGAGGGATAATGTCGGCGATTTCGGGCAGGGATGTCCGCGCACATTGTTCCGCTGCCTCGGTGGCAATGGCGCGCATCCGCGCCGCGTTGACCTTGTCAGCGACGCATCTGCGCATCAGCACGGGGATGATCCGCGCGACACCAAGCTCGGTGGCCTTTTCAATCACCATATCAAAATGTGTTTTCTTGATTGGCGCGACGCACAGCCACAAATCGGGTACGGTTTCGCGCGGGCGCAATTGATTGACCACCGTCACGTCAATATGCCGTTTACCTACAAATTCAACGCGCGCAGCCCATTCACCCGTCACATCATCGAGCAATATCACGGCATCATCAGCCCTGGCCCGCATCACATGCCCCAGATAATGCGCGGGCTGTCCCTCGATGCGTCGCGCCTGCCCGGGGGCTAGTTCGCCAGTGACAAACAGGCGAGGGGCGGATCTGGGTGGCCAATTGGGTGTGCTGGGCATATGAGCTGTTATCATGACAATGGCGCCTATAGAACCCAGTCTTGTTCCCGATAGCGAACATCGCGGCTTTTTGGCATTGCTGCCAGCGCCACTGCGCCATTATGCGGTGCTCGCGCGTTTTGATCGGCCGATTGGCTGGTGGCTGCTGTTCTGGCCATGTGTTTGGGGCGTGGCCCTAGCGGGCGGGGCTTGTCGCCATTGGCCCCTGCTATTTTGGTTTCTGCTTGGCGCGGTGGCGATGCGCGGCGCGGGCTGTGTCTATAACGATATTATCGATCGCGACCTTGATGCGCGCGTTGAACGCACAAAGATGCGCCCATTGGCCAGCGGCGCGGTGTCGGTGCGTAGTGCGTGGGTCTGGCTGATAATGTTGGCGCTGGTGGGATTGATCGTCCTCGCTCAGCTTAATTTCAATGCGCAACTTTTGGCGGTGGAGAGCCTTTTGTTGGTTGCGGCCTATCCTTTCATGAAGCGGTTCACCTGGTGGCCGCAAGCCTGGCTCGGTCTGGTGTTCAGTTGGGGCGCGCTGGTCGGGTGGATTGCGGTTGCGCAGCACGCGCATCCGGCGATGTTTCTGCTCTATTTGGGGTCGGTTGCCTGGGTCGTCGGCTATGATACCATCTACGCGCTTCAGGATGTCGAGGATGATGCGCTGGTCGGCATCGGATCGAGCGCGCGGGCCATGGGGCGTCACGTGCGGATCGGCGTGGCGTGCTGCTATGCTGTTGCCATCGCTTTTTGGTGCGCGGCCTTTTGGGTCATCCGCCCCAATTGGCTGGCGTTATTGGCATTACTTCCCGCTGCTATGCATCTTTGCTGGCAAGTGGCGAGGCTGGACCCTGACGATGGCCCAACGGCATTACGGCTGTTCCGCTCTAACCGAATGGCCGGATTTTTGGTTGCCCTGGCCTGTGTCACCGTTGGGACAAGCGTATAAAATGCTGGAAACAGGGGCCGGAGCAGCAAAAAGTTCGGGAAAAAATATAACTGTTCGCTTGGCGTTAAGCTTGGGGTTGGTTATACCTTTGATCCATGACCCGTAAACCTGTTCTGATCGCCGCCATATTGGTATCTTCTCTGTCGCTCACCGGCTGTGCTCTTTTGGGCGGCGGCGGTGGGGGCCCGCGCGACACGCGATACATCGCACGCGACGTGAACACGCTCTATTCTGCTGCGAAAGCGCGGATGGATAGTGGTGATTATCGTGTTGCGGCGGCGCTGTTTGACGAGGTTGAGCGCCAGCATCCTTATTCGCCATGGGCGCGGCGCGCGCAGTTGATGAGCGCGTTCAGCTATTATGCTGCGGCGCAGCACACCGAATCACTCGCTTCGGCGCAACGCTTTTTACAATTGCATCCTGGTAATCGCGACGCGCCTTATGCTTATTATCTGATTGCACTCAATTATTATGAGCAGATCAGCGATGTTACCCGCGATCAGCGCATCACCCAGCAAGCGCTTGATGCGCTGAACGAGATCATTCGCCGCTATCCCGAGAGTGAATATGCATCAGATGCGCGGCTCAAGGTTGATTTGGTCAACGATCACCTGGCCGGCAAGGAAATGGAGATCGGGCGTTTTTACCAGCGCGCATCGAACTGGCTGGCGGCAACGGTGCGTTTTCGTTCTGTGGTTGAGAATTTTCAAACCACCAGCCACGCGCCCGAGGCGTTGTATAGACTGGTTGAATCCTACCTCGCGGTGGGCCTGTCCGAGGAAGCCAGACGCGCCGCCGCAGTTTTGGGGCGCAATTACCCGGGATCCGAATGGTATAGCCGTTCCTATGATTTGATACAGGAACATGCGCCGCAACCAGCCCCAGTTACCGACTAGAGAATGCCATGCTAACAGCGTTGTCGATCCGCGACATAGTGTTGATCGAGGCGCTGGAGCTCGATTTTGCACGCGGACTTGGCGTGCTGACGGGCGAGACGGGCGCGGGGAAATCGATCCTGCTTGATGCGCTGGGGTTGGCGCTTGGCGATCGCGCTGACAGCGCTTTGGTGCGCAGCGGGGCAGAGCGGGGTAAGGTCAGCGCCACTTTCGAGCCGCTGAACGAAGGGCATGCTGCGCGCGAATTGCTCGACGATGCGGGGATTGAAATTGAGGCGGGTGAGCCGCTGATCATCCGCCGCGAAGTGCGCCGAGACGGCGGCAGCCGTGGCTTCATCGCCGATCAGCCAGCCAGCGCCGCCTTGCTCCGTGAAGTCGGGGCAACGCTCGTCGAAATCCACGGGCAGCATGACGAACGCGGCTTGCTCAACCCGCGCGGCCACCGCGCTTTGCTCGATGCCTTTGGGCGGCTCGACAGCGCGCTGGTGGCGACCAGTTTTGCCGCCTGGGGGAGCGCGAAACAGCGGCTAGTCGAAGCGAAGGCCAGGCTGATCAGCGATGCGGCTGACCGCGAATGGCTCGACCATGCGATTGGCGAATTGACCGCCCTTGCCCCCGAAGCAGGCGAGGAAGTGGCACTCGCCGATGCGCGGGCCGCGATGCAAAAAGGGGCGCGCCTGTCCGAGGATATGGCGGCGGTTACGGCACTGCTCGGCGGGTCCGATGGTGCCTTTGCCCAATTGCGCAGCGCGGCACGGCGGCTGGATAGGCTCTCTGGCGAGCATGCGTTGTTCGCCGAGGCGCTTGGCGCTTTCGACCGTTCGCTGATCGAGGCGAGCGATGGCGAGGCTGCATTGGACCGCGCCAGTGAGGCATTGCGTCATGATCCGGCTGAGTTGGACCGCATCGAATTACGCTTGTTTGACCTTCGCGGCATCGCGCGCAAACACCGGGTCGAGCCGGAAGGGCTGGCGGCGCTGCTTGATGAGCTTATTGCGCGCCGCGAGGCGATAGAGGCGGGGACAAACAGCGTAGTCGCGCTCGAAACGGGAGCAGCGCAGGCGCGCGCCGCCTATGTCGCGGCGGCGGAGGTTTTGCGCGCTGAGCGGATCGCCACTGCCCGGCGGCTTGATGCGGCGGTGGCGGGCGAGCTTGGCCCGCTCAAGCTTGATGCAGCGCGTTTTCAAACCTGTGTCGAGCCGTTGGAGGAGGGTGCGTGGGGACCGCATGGCGTTGACCGCGCCGAGTTTTTGATCGCGACCAACCCCGGCGCACCGTTCGCGCCGCTCATCAAAATCGCCAGCGGAGGCGAATTGTCGCGTTTTCTGCTCGCGCTCAAGGTCAGCCTGGCCGAGGTCGGCGGCGCTGATACCATCATCTTTGACGAGATTGACCGCGGCGTTGGCGGCGCGGTGGCGAGCGCGATTGGCGAGCGGCTGGCGCGGCTCGCCGACACCCGCCAATTGCTCGTCGTCACCCACAGCCCACAGGTTGCGGCGCGTGGGCGCGGCCATTATCTGATCGCCAAGGCGAGCATTATGGAAGATGGGGGCACAGTGGCGCGCACCGGCGTGCGTAGCCTTGACGCGGCCGAGCGGCGCGAAGAGATTGCGCGGATGCTGTCGGGCACCGATGTCACCGATGAAGCTAGGGCACAGGCGCTGCGACTGCTGGAGGCGGTGTGAACGCAGAGGCCGCAAACGGCGAGGCCTCGCCCGAAGCCGATGCGGCCAATCGGCTGATGCGGCTGGCGCGCGAGGTTGCGCGGCATAACAAACTCTATCACGATGCTGATGACCCCGAAATCAGCGACGCCGATTATGATGCTCTTGTGCGTGAAAATGCGGCGCTGGAGGCGGCCTTCCCGCATCTGGTCCGGTCCGACAGCCCGTCGCGACAGGTCGGCGCACAGGCGACCAGCGCGTTGGCCAAGGTGGCGCACGCCAAACCGATGCTCAGCCTCGACAATGCGTTTGGCGATGGCGAGGTTGCGGAGTTTGTCGCGCGGGTGCGGCGCTTTCTTGCTCTGGGCGATGATGCGCCGGTTGCGCTCACCGCCGAGGACAAGATCGACGGCCTGTCCTGCTCGCTACGCTACGAGGATGGCGTGCTGGTTCGGGCGGCGACGCGTGGCGACGGGGCGGTGGGCGAAGATGTGACCGCCAATGTCCGCACCATTGCCGATATACCGGAACGCTTAACCCCCCTCCCCCCTGAAGAGAGGAGGGGGGTTCCCGCCGTGTTCGAGATTCGCGGCGAGATTTACATGTCAAAGGCCGATTTTGCTGCACTCAATGCTGCGCAACAAAAAGTGCAGCAAAAAACCTTTGCCAACCCGAGAAATGCCGCCGCAGGGAGCCTCAGGCAAAAGGATGCGCGTGTCACCGCCGCGCGCCCCTTACGCTTTCTGGCACATGGCTGGGGAGAAGTGAGCGCGTTGCCAGGCAGCACCCAATATGCGGTGATGAAGGCAATCGAGAGCTGGGGCGTTCCGGTCTCGCCGCTGTTGATCAGGGAAACCGGCGCACCGGCTGTGCTTGCGCATTATCGCGCCATTGAAAAGGGTCGCGCCGACCTACCCTATGACATCGACGGCATGGTGTATAAGGTTGATCGGCTCGACTGGCAGGCGCGGCTCGGCTTTGTCGCCAAGGCGCCGCGATGGGCGATCGCGCACAAATTTCCGGCCGAGCGCGCGCAAACGACATTGGAGGCTATCGACATCCAGGTTGGCCGCACCGGCAAGCTGACCCCGGTCGGGCGGCTCACTCCGGTCGGGGTTGGCGGGGTGATGGTGTCGAATGTGACGCTGCATAACCGCGACGAAATCGCGCGGCTCGGTGTTCGCCCGGGCGACCGCATCGTCATCCAGCGCGCGGGCGATGTCATCCCGCAAATCGTCGAAAATCTCAGCCGCGATGAGGACCGCGGGCCATGGCCCTTCCCCGATCACTGCCCCGATTGCGGCAGCGAGGCGGTGGCTGAGGAGGGCGAGGTTGATGTCCGCTGCACTGGCGGGCTCATCTGCCCGGCGCAGCGGTTTGAGCGGCTGCGCCACTTTGTCAGCCGCGGCGCGCTCGATATTGAAGGGCTGGGCGAAAAGAGCATCGCCGAGTTTCTGAGCCTGGGGTGGATCGCGCGGCCCGGCGATATTTTCCGGCTGCATCAACACCGCGAAGCATTGCTGGCGCGCGAAGGGTGGCAGGAAAAATCGGTCGATAATCTGTTGGCCGCGATTGAGGCAAAGCGCACCCCCGACGCTGCGCGGTTGCTGTTCGGCCTCGGCATTCGCCATGTCGGCGCGGTAACGGCAAAGGATTTAATGAAAGCCAACACAGACATCGGCGCGATTCCCCACATCGCCGAACTTTTCATGGAAATGCGCAGCAATTTCCAGCGGGCAGATGGGGAAACGGCAGCAGCATTCACTGAACGAAAAAGACTTCGGTTGCTCGAAATATGCGGCGCATCGGGCATGGAAGTAGTCGGTGATGCACTCGCCGATTTCTTTCACGAACCGCACAATCGCGGCCTGTGGGATGATTTGCTGAAGGAAGTGTCGCCCCCCCCCTATATCGTCGAAACGCGGGAGAGCGCGGTATCGGGCATGACCATCGTGTTCACCGGCAAGCTGGAGACGATGAGCCGCGACGAGGCCAAAGCACAGGCGGAACGCCTGGGCGCGCGGGCCGCAGGGTCGGTCAGCGCTGCGACCGACCTGGTGGTGGCGGGGCCGGGTGCGGGCAGCAAACTCAAAAAGGCGAACGAGCTTGATATCCGGGTGATCGACGAAGCCGAATGGGCGACGATAGTAGCAACAGAGGTGACATGATGGTGAAGCGCAATTATATGGGCACATTGATGGACGACCTCGAATCGCCGAGGGAGGTTCGCCGGTTCGGCAGCGGCTGGCTGTCTGGTTTTTTTGCGTTGCTGTTTGCCATTGCGGGCTTTGCGATGGTCATCGCGCTGCGCTATCCCGAATGGTTTGCGACACCCGAACTTAATATCATCAAAAACTGGGGCGGGTTTCGCGGGGGCGTGCATCTGGTGCTGCTGGCCAGCTACGCGCTGTCGCTGCTCAGCCTGCTGCTGCGCCCGCGCAAGATACTGGGTGCAACCGCGCTGGTCATCGGCATTGCCGCCGCGATTATCGGCGGGGCCAATGTCAGCCCGCGCGAAACGCACGATTGGGGAATATTCTTCGGGCTCGATTTCTTTGTCGTCAACTTGCTCGCCACCGGGTTCATGTTCGCACCGCTTGAACGCTGGTTGCCGCACCGCCGCGAACAGCGGCTGTTCCGTATCGAATGGCGCGAGGATCTGTTTTACTACCTTGTCAGCACGATGTTCGTGCAGGTGCTGGGCTTTCTGGCGCTGGCGCCGTCATCCTATATCAATGCGCATACGGGCAGTTTCGATGCGTTTCGCGCGTCTGTTGCCGCCCTCCCATTCATCGTGCAATTTGCCATCGTCCTCGTCGCGTCAGATCTGGCGCAATATTGGTATCACCGCCTGTTTCATCAAATACCGTTCCTGTGGGGGTTTCATGCCATTCATCACAGCGCCAAGGCGATGGATTGGCTGGCGGGCTCGCGGATGCACTTTGTCGAGATCATCCTGCTGCGCGCCATCACCTCGCTGCCGCTGTTCACGCTGGGGTTCAGCCCCGCGGTGATGCAGGCCTATATCGGCTTCATCTATGTCTGGTCGTCGTTGCTTCATGCCAATGTTGGCGGCGATTTTGATCGGCTGGGTCATTGGATAGCGACACCACGGTTTCATCATTGGCACCATGGGCTGGAACGCGAGGCATTCGACGTCAATTTCGCTATCCATTTCCCCTGGCTCGACAAGCTATTCGGGACATTTCACTTACCACCAGGTCGCTGGCCGGAAAATTATGGCATCCCCGAAAATGTGCCGCGCGGATACTGGGCACAGGCCGCCTTTCCCTGGACGCGCGATGGCAAGAAAACCGATGGTGGCGAGGGCGAGAGTTTGGGCGCTTAAAGCGGCGTCACGATAATCACCACCCGGCGGTTTTCGCTGCGGCCGGCTTCGGTGCCATTGTCGGCGATGGGGCGTGTTTCGCCCCAACTGCGTAACGCCAGCCGCGCGGGGGAACATATGTGGCTTTCCTATTTGTTTGCGAGGTTACAGGGCGGGGCGTTTTGCGTTTTTGGCGCTATACATGCGATCATCGGCTATCTGCATTAAAGTTTCCACATCGCCGCCATCGGCTGGATAGATGGCGATGCCGATGCTCATGCTAACAGTGACCATGTTGTGTTCATCGACAGCAATCGGCGCCAGCATGGCATGGGTGATCCGCTCCGCCACGGCGGATGCGTGGTCATTTTGTTCAAGGTGATTGATCAATACCGCAAACTCGTCGCCGCCAAGGCGCGCGGCCATGTCTCCCGCCCGCAGCAAGGGGGTAAGCCGCGCGGCCACTTCGGCGATGACTTTGTCACCCGCGGCATGACCAAATTGGTCGTTGGTTTCCTTGAAATGGTCGCCATCCATGAACAGCAGGGCAAAATGATTTTCGCTGCGTGTTGCCGCTCGGATGGTGTCGCGCACGCGTTCGACAAAGGTGGAACGGTTGGGAAGTCCGGACAGTAAATCATAGCTGGCGCGGTGCAATAATGCCTCATGCGTGCTGTTGGTCTGGCCCTGCCAGTCCTGCAATTTGACGAGTAGCGCGTTGAAATCTTCCGCCAACTCGTTGACTTCGGCAATGTTAGCGGGGGGCACGCGGCGTCCAAAATTGCCATCAGCGCGCACAGCATGTGCGACCTCTGCAATCGCCCCTAATGGTGTAACGAGCGAGCGATTGAGGCGACGGGCAATGGCGATGGTGCCAAACACGATCAGGGTGATGCAAGCTATCGCGCCAAATATAGCCACGATGACAAGCCGACCCATGCCCCGGCCACTGCTGTTGGCCTTTACAGTTCCGATCCGCGTCCCACCGCTGTTGATAGCAGCTTCCGCATGGTCGGGCAGCAGGGAAACGGGTAACAGGCTGCTGCCCAACCCGACATGTGGATTGTCGATATTGATCAGCACAGCGCCACTGGCGTCGACAATTTCGATGCTGCCAATATCGCCTGATTCCAAAATGGGCTGTAATGCATCACGCAAGCCGCGCCTGTCGTTGAACACAATCGGCACTTCGGCGGAATAGGCGGCTTGGTGTGCCAGCAGGCGCAAATTGTCACGGGCATAGTCGCGTTGAAGCAGAAATCCCGTGGTAAACACCGCAATCAGCGACACGACCACCCCGAGCAATCCCACAAGCGCAAAGGATCGCGATAACACTTGGCGCAGCGATGGCCCATGGTTGATCTGCCTGCTCATCGCGCGTCACCGCCTCGGCGGCCAAGCCCGAGAACGCGCGGGTCGATGCGCACCCTGCTACGCGCCACCGAATCGAGATTGAGGTCGAATATCATTCCTTGTGCTGTGGTGCGCAAACAAATGGCGGCGCCATATTCGCAACCTGGGTCGACATCGGTTATCGTCAGCACATCATTTCCAAGTCTGTTAATCAGGCGCGCGCGATCTGGCGCAGCCATTTGCCCGATATAAACCGCGTTGCATGCACTGGCAGATGCAGCCGTGGGGGCGGCGCGCGTGACCACCATCGCGCGGCCATCGCGCAGTGGTCGTGATGCAATCCAGCTCGACTGTGGCGATGTGCCCGTCACGCATAGCCTGATGGTTTGCGGTTCGCGTTCCCAGTGCGAATAGGAAAGGATCGCTGCGACCATATCGGCAGTGGCAATGGCGCGGCCATCGACGCCGCTTGGAATCTCCGATTGCGAGGTAATCGGGAGCAGCGACAGGTTCAGCGCGACCTGCCAGGTGAGTGCGATTGCCGCAAAACTCATATGCTGCCCTTTGCTGCGCACATGTTCGTATCGGCACCATGGCGCTATTTGCGTGCGGCACCTAGTCACAATTGCGCGATTGTCAAATATGTCAGAATGGCAGCTTTGCAATATAGTATTATTTGAAACCATTTTCTGTGCTATGCAGACCTATGGACTCAACAGCAGATAGCCATGTTCACACATCTTTGCCCGCGGGTGCAAACCCCGACTGGACAATAGATCAGGATTGGAGCCGTTATAGCGCGGGTGAGCATGCCGTTTGGGATCAGCTTTTCGCGCGGCAAGTGGCCTTGTTGCCTGGGCGCGCGTGCGATGCCTTTATGCGCGGGATTGATGTGCTGCGGCTCGAACGGCCCGGTATTCCCGATTTTGCGGCCCTCAATGAACGGTTGATGGCGGCAACTGGCTGGCAAGTGGTCGCGGTGCCGGGGCTGGTGCCCGACGACGTTTTCTTTGATCATTTGGCCAATCGACGGTTCGTTTCGGGCAATTTCATCCGCCGCGGCGATCAACTCGATTACCTTCAGGAGCCCGATATTTTTCATGATGTGTTCGGCCATGTGCCGATGCTCGCCGACCCTATTTTTGCCGATTATATGCAAGCCTATGGCATGGGTGGGTTGCGCAGTATGGGATTTGGCGCATTACATAAATTGGCGCGGCTTTATTGGTATACGGTAGAGTTTGGGTTGGTGCGCGAAAACGGCGGCCTGCGTATTTACGGCGCGGGGATTGTTTCCAGCTATGGCGAAAGCATTTTTGCGCTCGATGACCCCAGTCCCAATCGCATCGGCTTTGACCTCGAACGGTTGATGCGCACCGACTATCGTATCGACGATTTTCAGCAGAATTATTTCGTGATTGATAGCTTTGACCAGCTGCTTCAATCGACATTGGCAACCGATTTTGCGCCGCTTTATTTGCGGCTTGAACAATTGTCGGACATAAAGATTGCCGAAATTGTTGAGGGCGATGTGGTGCTGACCCGCGGCACACAGGCCTATGTAAAGAGCAAGCCTGGACCCTAAAAACTCCCAAAGTCGCCCGGCGGCTGACCCGCCCCGCCACTCGCTCTGATCGGTCGACGCCAGCCAAGGCGTTGCCGCATTGTCATTTGTAGCACCGGCCATTCGCCCACCCCGCGCTGATTGACGCGAAATCCGGCCCGCCGATAAGCGCGGATGACATGATCGCGCTGGCTGTCCAGCAATCCGGCAACTATTAATCGGGCGCCCGGCGCAGCAATCGCGGCCAGCGACGTGGCCAGTGCCACCAAAGGTCCGGCAAGAATATTGGCGCAAATCAGGTCATAGGGTGCCCCCGCTTCGATCAATGGGTTATTGGCCCCATCGGCCTGGGCGAGCATGATCCGCCCGAGCCCATGGCCGATAGGCACCCCGTTGCAGGCAGCGTTCTCAGCGGTGACGACAATGCTGACAGGATCAATGTCGCTGGCCAATATTTCGGCGCGCGGCCACAGATGATTTGCGGCAAAAGCGAGCAGCCCTGTCCCTGTGCCGATGTCGATAATATTGGTGAAACGTGACCCGCGCCTACGCAAGGCATCAAGCGCGGCCAAACAGCCCGCTGTGGTGTCGTGATGACCGGTGCCAAATGCCTGGCCAGCATCGATATGAAAATTGACCGTGCCAGGCGTATCATCCAGCGCATCACCATGCGCATGAATATGAAAGCGGCCGGCGCGAACTGGCTCCAACCCGGATTGAGAGACTGTCACCCAGTCGCACTCGTCAAGCCGCACCAATTTGGGCGGCTTGCCTTTGCTGTGGCCAATCAATTTCATCACTGTATCGACTAGTCGGCGATGTGGGCGCCCCTCACAATAGACTTGGACAGACCAGCTATCACTGGCCTCGTCCACTTCACACGCAACAAAGATTGGGGGCGGCGTAAAGTCGCTTAGCTCAGGGTGCTCAGCCGTCAGGCTTTCCGCCTCAGCGCGGCCACAGGGCAGGGTGAACATCCAGCTTGTCGTCATAGCGCGCAGTAACGCATCATCGCTTCGCCGCCAAGCAGGTTGACTATGTTGACTATAGGGTGGTCAATTGTATTATCACAGCAATACAGAAGGAGGATAGCCATGGTGTTACTCGCGCTTGCACTCAGCGTCGCCATTCCCGAAGGGGCGGCGTTGACCGATGCTATTCGTGCGCGCGACGCCGAGTTTTTTCAGGTCTTTTTTGATAGCTGCGAACCTGATACTGTTCGCGCGATGGTCACCGATGATTTTGAGATGTATCATGATCGCGGCGGCGTTGTGGCAACGAACGCTGACGCTTTTGTTGCTGATTATCGCACCAGTTGTACTGCGCGGCAACATCCAGATGCATGGCGTTCGCGCCGTGAATTGGTGGCTGAAACGCTTCAAGTGTACCCAGTGCCTGGTTTTGGGGCAATTGAGCAGGGCGATCATCTGTTCTACGAACGGCGCGGTGATGGCCCAGAACGCATGGCGGGCCGCGCGCATTTCGTCCAATTATGGCAATTGACCGATGATGGCTGGAAATTGGCCAGAGTATTCAGCTATGCGCATGTTGCGGTGCCATAGCCACTGCCCTGGCTACCGCGCCTGATTAGCGAGAGTTTTCTGGGGCATTACGCCATCTTGCGTGTGAATTCGCTGGTCGATTTGGCGAGCGCGGAAAAGCTGGTGTTGACCCCGCCAATCCCTGTTTCCAGAGCCGCGAAGTCATCAACAACGCGATTGGTGTCTTCGCGAATGGCCGCAATGGTGCTCGACATGGAATCTGCGGCTAACGCGGTTTCATCAACGGCCGCTGTAATTGTCGTTACCGTGTGCGCCTGTGTTTCCATGGCCTCGCGGATACGCGCGGCAAAGGCTTTCACTTCACCGACGGTTTCTCGGATTGAACTGTTCGCGTTGACTGTGGTTCGGGTGGCAGATTGGATAGCCGCAACCTTGGTTGCGATATCGTCGGTGGCACGCGCTGTCTGGTTTGCAAGGCTTTTCACCTCTTGGGCAACAACTGCAAAGCCGCGGCCAGCATCGCCAGCGCGCGCCGCTTCGATCGTGGCGTTGAGCGCGAGCAAATTGGTTTGCCCGGCGACTTCACGGATCAGGTTCAATATCGATTCGATTGTTTCGGCATGGCTAGACAAAGCCATTGAAATTTCGAGCGCCTCGCCCGCCTGCACACTGGCCCGATCAGCGATTTCAGAGGCATTTTCAACCTCCAGTCGTGTCGTGTCTATGGCGCGGATAAGCCCCGCAGCGGTTCGTGCTGCTTCGCGCATAGCCAGTGCGGATTGCTCGGCCGCGGCTGCGACTTCCGACGCTTTGCCCAACATGCCCCGTGCCGACATGGCGGCTTCGCTGGTCTGCCCGCCCAGGTGCTCGCTCACCGTTTGAGCGTCCAGCATATTGCCGGCAATAGTTGTTTCAAATGCCTGGGCAATCTCGCGGCGCTCTAGGCGCATGATGTGCGCATCAAGCTGCTGTTGATAGCTGGTCATCGTATCGGCTTCAAAAAGCGCCATATGCGCAAGGGTGCTAAGCAAGACGGCTAATTCGCGCGCATCATCGATTCCGGAATTGAGCAGGATTTCAATCGTCTTCGCATATGATGCTGAGAGGCAAGCGAAGATATTGCCCAAATTGCTCTTGGCGACAGTGGCCCGCCATGCAAATAGACAGGCAGTATTCGCCCATATTTGCTCGCGCGGATTGTCGAATTTGGCATGAATATAGCTCTCGCCCTCGGCCAGAACCTTTTCAAGCGCCGCACCCTCCATGCGCAAATGAGCGGGGGATCGGCTGTTATGCACATCCCAAAATGCATGGGTAATAGAGCGTTCGTGACCGCGAACCAGCAGTGCGATGCGCCGTGCGCGTTCGGTCAAAGTCCGATCGGCATCAAAATAGGGTAATTTTTCTATGATGTTCACCGGCTCGACATCGTTGAATGCCAGTTGCTGTTCCGAGGGTAATACCATGAAATGATCAATCCTATGGGTACGTGTAATTTTGCAAATCATTACTGACGCTTGGTTAATTTCGCGTTAGCTATGATTTGGGTCATGACCCACGATCTTGAGGCAGAGATCAACCGTTGAGGGATCAGCAGTTGACGTTCGCGGCAACTTCCATATGGTTGCTTGTAATATTATTACGCGCACATAGATCAGGAGAGCGACGATGATTATTGGCTGCCCGCGTGAAATTAAAAATCACGAATATCGCGTTGGCCTGACACCAGAAAGCGCGCATGAGCTGGTGGTACATGGGCATGAAGTGTTGGTGGAAAGCGGCGCCGGGCTTGGTATTGGCGCGAGTGATGCAAATTATCGCAAGGCTGGTGCGACAATAATTTCTGACGCCGCAGACATTTTCGCGCGCGCCGAGATGATTGTGAAAGTCAAGGAACCTCAATCGATTGAGCGGGCAATGCTGCGACCTGGGCAGATTTTATACACCTATCTCCACCTTGCGCCCGACCCCGATCAGACCAATGACCTGATTGCATCGGGCGTGGTCGGCATCGCTTATGAAACCGTGACGGGGCGGCAGGGCGGGCTGCCGCTGCTTAAACCCATGAGCCAGGTTGCGGGGCGCATGTCGATCCAGGCCGGGGCCACCGCATTGGAAAAGGCGCATGGCGGGCGCGGTATATTGCTGGGCGGGGTGCCGGGTGTTGCGCCGGGCAAAGTCTGTGTTATCGGCGGCGGCGTTGTCGGGTTTAATGCCGCGCAAATGGCGGTCGGTCTGGGCGCCGATGTCACCATTCTTGATCGCGACCCAGAGGTGCTCGAACGGCTTGGCATCCATTTCGAATCGCGTGCGAAAACGCGCTTTTCGAACAAGGCCAACCTGGCCGAATGCGTTGCCGAGGCGGACCTGGTCATCGGCGCAATCCTCATCCCTGGTGCCGCCGCACCCCGGCTCGTAACGCGCGATATGCTGGGCACAATGGCGGCCGGATCGGTGCTGGTCGATGTCGCCATTGACCAGGGCGGTTGTTTTGAAACCAGCCACGCCACCACCCATGCCGAGCCAACCTATGTTGTCGATGGCATTGTCCATTATGCGGTGGCGAACATGCCGGGTGCCGTCGCCCGCACATCGACCTATGCGCTCAATAATGTGACTTTGCCGCATGCATTGCGCGTCGCCGATTTGGGCTGGAAGGGCGCGCTGCGCGCCGATCCGCACCTGGCGGCTGGCCTGAATGTTTGTGAGGGAAAAATCACTTGCGAACCAGTGGCGCAGGCGCTTGGACATCCCTATATCCCTGTTGAGCAGATACTAGCCTGATAGCCAAGAATTAAGGAAATGTGATGAGCGGACCACATGATAGCGCCGAACCCGAAGTTGAGGTGGAGGAAAACGAAGTTTTACGCGCCGCACGCGAAGCCAAAGAAGCGCGGATGCGCGCCAGCGCCAGCCAAAGCGCGAAAAAAGGCATCAATTGGAAAACCGCCGCAGCGGCCGCTGCCGGCCTTGGTTCTGCGGCTATTGTTGCTGCGTTAATCTATTCACAGCGCGACAAGGACGATAAACCCGATTGATGTGTTTGTGACTTAGGGCGTGTTGGGATCGGGGATAGTCAGACCTTCACCTGGCATCACTTCGGCGGCATTATTCATTGTGCCTGAAACAGCCGTCCCTGTCATTTTGAACGCAGTAATTCCGGCGACAGCTATCAACGATATGAGCAGTGCATATTCTATCGCACTGGCGCCGCGCGCGCACTTGCGCAACGCTGTCAGACGAATTTTTGCATTCATGGTGCGACCCATTGTGTGTTCATTCCCGTCAAGTTGTAGAGGCGCGCCTGATTGCGCCTTCTTTTCAAAAACGTCTGTTGCAATTTTTCCTTAATTTATGATTAGCTTTGGGTAAGTGTTTGCAATGGCGTGGGTTGCATCATCGGGCCCATCAGGTAAAGATGGCCCTCTCATCACAAATTGGGGAAGCAGACCATATGCCCGCCGAATCGCAACGCCCATTATCGCCGCATTTACAGGTTTATAAATGGGGGCCGGCGATGCTGGTATCCATCCTTCATCGCGCTACGGGTGATGGATTGGCCATGGTTGGCGTTATGGTGTTTTTATGGTGGCTGGGTGCCGCCGCCAGCGGGGCAGAGGCCTATACCGCCTTCATCGGCCACGCTTCGGCCTGGTATGGGCAGGTGGTGCTGATCGGCTTGACCTGGGCCTTTTTCCAGCACGCTGCATCGGGGCTGCGCCATCTGTTGCTCGATACCGGGACGGGGTATGAATTGAAAAGCAACCGTATGTGGTCGATCGTCGTTGCGGCTGTGCCCGTCATCCTGACCGCCGCATTGTGGCTTTTCCTCTATTACAAGGCGCTTTGATATGAACAGTGCAACCGAATTGGGGCGTGTGCGCGGGCTTGGCTCAGCGAAATCCGGCACCCATCACTGGATGATGCAGCGCATCACCGCCATCGCCAATCTGGTGCTGATGACCTGGCTGTTGACCAGCCTGGTTACCAGCGACTTGGCCTCCATCGACGCGCTCAAAATGTGGCTGTCAAAACCCGCCGCCGCGGTGCCATTGGCGCTGCTATGCGTGAGTGTTTTTACACATATCCGCCTTGGCCTGACGGTCTTGATCGAAGATTATTGCCACGGCGAAGCGGGTAAGCTTGCGGCGATCCTTGGCCTCACATTTTTCACCTGGGGTGGGCTTGCGTTTGCGTTATTTTCCATCGCGGCTCTGGCATTTGGGGGATCGGCCAATGGCGGGCAATGAGACATCGACCCCGGCGTATAAAATCATTGACCATGTCTATGACACGGTGGTCGTCGGCGCGGGCGGGTCTGGCCTGCGCGCGACAATGGGCAGCGCCGAGGCGGGGCTGAAAACCGCGTGCATCACCAAAGTATTCCCGACCCGCAGCCACACCGTCGCCGCACAGGGCGGCATCGCCGCGTCGCTTGGCAATATGGGGCCGGACCATTGGACCTGGCATATGTTCGACACGGTTAAGGGGTCGGATTGGTTGGGGGACCAGGACGCGATCGAATATCTGGTCCGCGAAGCGCCGCAGGCGGTTTTCGAGCTCGAACATGCCGGCATGCCCTTTTCGCGCACCGCAGAGGGAAAGATTTACCAGCGCCCGTTCGGCGGGATGATGCAAAATATGGGCGAAGGGCCCCCGGCACAGCGCACCTGCGCCGCCGCCGACCGCACCGGCCACGCCATGCTCCACGCGCTTTATCAACAGTCGCTCAAATATGACGCGGACTTCTATATCGAATATTTCGCGCTCGACCTGATTATGGAAGACGGGCCGAATGGCCCCGAATGTCGCGGCGTCATCGCGCTGTGCATGGCCGATGGCAGCATCCACCGCTTCACGAGCCACGCGGTCGTGCTGGCGACCGGGGGCTATGGCCGCGCCTATTTCACCGCGACGGGCGCGCATACTTGCACTGGCGATGGCGGCGGCATGGTGCTGCGCGCTGGCCTGCCGCTCCAGGATATGGAGTTTGTCCAGTTTCACCCCACCGGCGTTTACGGCGTTGGCGTGCTGATAACCGAGGGCGCGCGCGGCGAGGGCGGCTATCTCACCAACTCTGAGGGCGAACGTTTCATGGAGCGTTACGCTCCATCGGCCAAGGATTTGGCATCGCGCGATGTTGTTTCGCGATCGATGGCGATCGAAATCCGCGAAGGACGCGGGGTCGGCCCGAACAAGGACCATATCAACCTCCACCTCGATCATATCGACGCCAAGATATTGGCCGAGCGGCTGCCCGGCATCACCGAAACCGGCAAGGTATTCGCCAATGTCGATCTGACGCGCCAGCCGCTCCCCGTATGCCCGACTGTTCATTATAATATGGGCGGTATCCCGTGTAACTATCATGGCGAAGTCGTGACGGTGCGCGGTGGCAACCCCGACCATATCGTCCCCGGCCTGTTCGCGGTGGGCGAGGCGGCGTGCGTTTCGGTCCACGGGGCCAATCGGCTTGGCTCGAACTCGCTGATCGACCTCGTCGTCTTTGGCCGTGCTACCGGACTGCGTTTGAAAGAGATCGTCAAACCCGGTAGCGCGCACAAGGCCTTGCCCGCGAACAGCGCCGATCTCGCGCTTGCCCGGCTCGACCATTTCCGCTTTGCCAGTGGCCCCGCGCCAACCGCCACCATCCGCACCGCGATGCAACAGGTGATGCAGGCGCATTGCGCGGTGTTCCGCACCGACGAACTGCTGGCCGAGGGCAAGGCGAAACTTGGCGACGTTTATGCGCAAATGGCCGACATCGGCATTTCGGACCGCAGCCTGATCTGGAACACCGACCTGATCGAGACGCTGGAGCTCGACAATCTGATTGCGCAGGCAACGGTCACCATCCACGGCGCGCACAACCGCAAGGAAAGCCGCGGCGCCCATGCGCACGAAGATTTCCCCAAGCGCGACGACAAGGGTTGGATGAAGCATACGGTGGCGTGGTTCGACGGCTGGGGCGGCCCGGGCAAGGCGCGCGGCGGCGGCGAGGGCGCGAAGCGCGGGGGTGGAGACGTGAAAATCGATTACCGCCCGGTCCACGAATATACGCTGTCCGACGACATCGAATATATCAAGCCGAAGGCGCGGGTGTATTGAGGGGGTAGAAATAATGACGGCTATTAAAATCCCCAAGAAGGTTAATGATCGACTTGTTGCTGGGTTGAAGCGTTATCAGCCGATTGTTGGAAAATTAAGAGAGAGGGATATCTCAGAAGCGGATACGGTGACCGTCATCAAAGATATGCTCACCGATATTTTCGGCTATGACAAATACACCGAATTGACGAGTGAACAGCAGATACGTGGGACTTTCTGTGATCTGGCTATCAAGGTCGAGGGGAAAATATATTATCTGGCGGAAATAAAATCAGCTGGCACAAATCTTAATGACAACCACCTCAAGCAAGCAATAAATTACGGCGCCCACCAAGGAATCGAATGGGTTATCCTATCCAATGCAATTGAATGGAAGATATTTAGAATTAAATTTGGCCAGCCGATAGATTACGAGGAAGTTTTCAATTTTGATGTGACCAAACTATCTGCTCGTTCTGGCGATGACCTTAGCAAGCTGTTCATGCTGTGTAGGGAAAGTATTTCGACTGATTCGCTGGCTGAGTATCATCGCCAAGCGCAGATATTGAATCGTTACGTTGTCTCTGAGATTTTACAATCTGACGCGATCATATACGCGTTACGACGCGAAATTCGTCGCCTGTTTGACGGCGTTCGCGTCACAGAAGATGATCTCAGGATCATTTTGACCAATGGTGTGTTGAAGCGCGATACGATTGACGGTGAACCACCAAAATCTGCAAAGGCTATTGTCAAAAAGGCGGTGAGCGCGTTGGCGCGTAAGACAGCGAAAGCAGAGTAACTAAGTTCGGCTTTGGCGACTCTGCTCTCAATCCCACAACCTCTCATGTCACCCCTGCGAAGGCGGGGGCCCATCACCTAAGCCT
>JBEBJX010000025.1:0-27293 GCA_040079655.1 Sphingopyxis sp.
TGGGCGCTTACCCCTATGCTTGCGAGCCGCACCTCGCCGCAATGCGCAGCGGCGGGAAACAGCGTGTGCGCGGGCTTATACGCCCCAAACGCCAGCGTGACATCGGCGTGCACTGGACAGCCAAGCAGCGTGCCATCGTCGCTGTTCACCCCGCTGGGCAAGTCGGCGGCTATCATACGGTGCGCCGCGCCTGCATGCCGCGCCAGCGCATCGGCGACATCGGGGGTCAACGCGCGGCTCAGCCCGGTGCCGAACAGGCAATCGACCACAATAGCGCCGCGTAACGCCGCACTGTCGATCGCACGAACTGGGCCGCCCCACCCCCGCCGCGCCTCCCTGCCCAGATCGGTAGCAGGATCGGCCAGCGCCGTGAGCGTAACATCGGCACCGCGCGCGCGCAAAACTCGCGCCGCAACAGCGCCATCGCCGCCATTATTGCCTGGCCCAGCCAGAATATGGACGGGGCGCCCCGCCGCCATGCGCCAGGCAAGCTCGGCCAGCGCGTCGCCCGCGCGTTCCATCAGGTCGCCCATCGTCACACCATCGGCACAGGCCGCCATTTCAGCGGTGCGCATCTCGGCTGCGGTCAATATAGGCGCTCCGGCAATCATGCGCGTCCTGCTACGGCGCGGACCGCCGATGAGCAAGGCGCTTATTCGTTGTCGCGGATTGTGGCGGGCAATCGGTAACGATCCTGCGCCACTTTCACCTCTATCATGCCGTTGTCGATGACCGTCACAACTGCCTGCTCAGCGCCATCAGCGGCAATAACACCGCGCCCGTCGCGGGTGATGCGGAAACGGCGGAAACCGGCGTCGTCGCGGCCCAGCACCAGCACCGTCCCCTCACTGCTCACCATCCGGTCCATCGTGCAGTCAAGCCGAAAGCCACTTGCCTCGCCAAGCGCGCAAAAAATTCGCCCTGCGGTTGCGGCATCGCGCACCTGCTGCGCCTCGGTTTGCGCTAATGCCTGATTATCGACCTCGCGATTGCAACCCGTTACCATCAGGGTCACCAGAAATAGGCTAAATATCCGCATAAACATGTTTTTCCGCTTTTGCCCCCGGGTGGGTCAATGCGCCAAGAGACGCCGGCCCGACATTTTGTGCATAGCGCCACAAAGCGCCCGATTGATAGTCATTTTCGCGCGGGCGCCAGTGCGCGCGGCGCGCCGCCAGCACCGCGTCATCGACATGGAGGTCAATCGTTCCCGCGTCGGCATCAATGCTGATAATGTCGCCATCCTCGATTAACGCTATTGGCCCGCCGACAGCAGCCTCTGGCCCGACATGGCCGACACAAAAGCCGCGCGTTGCACCGGAAAAGCGCCCGTCGGTAATCAACGCGACCTTCTCGCCCATGCCCTGCCCATAAAGCGCGGCGGTGGTGGACAGCATTTCGCGCATGCCAGGGCCGCCTTTTGGCCCCTCGTAACGGATGACGATCACCGACCCTTCAGCGATGGTCCGCGCTTCAACCGCGGCAAAAGTATCCTCTTCGCAATCGAAAACCCGCGCTGGCCCACTAAATTGCAGCGCATGCAGCCCCGCCACTTTGACGATGGCTCCATCGAGCGCAAGGCTGCCGCGCAACCCCACCACCCCGCCTGTCGGCGTGATTGGTGACCGCACATCATAGATGACCTTTTGATCGGGGTTCCAGCTGACCTCGGCGATATTCTCGCCCAGCGTCTTGCCGGTCACCGTCATGCATTCGCCATGGAGCAAGCCATTATCAAGCAGCGTCTTCATCAGCATATAGACGCCGCCCGCCTCGTACATATCGCGCGCAACATAGCGGCCGCCGGGCTGAAGGTCGGCGATATAGGGGGTGGTCTTGAAAATTTCCGCCACAGCGAACAGATCAAAATCAATGCCAGCCTCGCTCGCCATCGCCGGCAGGTGGAGACCGGCATTGGTCGACCCGCCGGTTGCCGCCACAACTCGCGCTGCATTTTCAAAGGCTTGTCGTGAACATATGTCACGCGGTCTTAAGTTGCGCGCCAATAGCTCCATTACCTGCCTGCCCGCAGCAATCGCGATATCCTTTCGCGTCTGGTATGGCGCGGGCACCATATTACTATTGGGCAGCGACAGACCGATCGCTTCGCCGACGCATGCCATCGTATTGGCGGTATATTGCCCGCCACACGCGCCATGCCCCGGGCAAGCGACCTTTTCTAGCGCGATCAGCTCGGCCAGAGGGCAAGTTCCGGCGGCATATTGCCCAACCGCCTCAAACACATCCTTAACCGTCACGTCACGGCCATGATGTGTCCCAGGCAAAATCGACCCGCCATAGACGAAAATCGACGGCACATTGAGCCGCAGCATCGCCATCATCATCCCGGGCAGCGATTTATCACAACCCGCAAAACCGACCAGCGCATCATAACAATGGCCGCGCACGCTCAATTCCACCGAATCGGCGATAACCTCGCGGCTGATCAGGCTCGCCTTCATCCCCTGGTGCCCCATAGCGATGCCATCGGTGACGGTGATGGTGTTGAAGCGGCGCGGCATGCCGCCCCCCTGCTCGACGCCCTGGCGGCAAATATCGGCCTGTGCATCGAGCGTGGTGTTACACGGTGCGCTGTCGTTACCCGCGCTTGCCACCGCAACAAAGGGCCGTGCAATCTGCTCTTCGCTCAACCCCATTGCATAATAATAGCTGCGGTGTGGCGCGCGCTCGGGGCCGACAGAGACATGGCGGCTAGGCAGGCGGTTTTTATCAAATTTGTGGGTCATGGCAGGTCCAAAGTCGGCGGAATGAAGCGAGCGAATGATTAGCTAGAGACTAGCCGGTTTCGATGGAATCGGAACAAACTCTATTTTCCTCTCTTACCGTGATTTCCGAGCCGTTCGATGATTTCATCTCACTCGAAATCACTCATTGCCCTCACGCACCCATTTGCGCAAGATGATGGCGACATTTGCCAATGGTTTGGCCTATCATGTCGGCAAAGCGCGCCTGTCCGCTCGGCTCAGCCACCCTGTCCTGTCGCATCTCGATCCCCAGATAGGCGATGGCCGCGCTTTCCGCATGGCGGTTCATCGTGTGGTTGAGCAATTTGCCCGAATAGGGCTGTTGATCGCCGACATTCAGCCCAAACGCGGCAAAGGCTGGTATCGCAACCCGCGCCAATCGATCATCCTCATTATAGAGAATGCCGATATCCCATGGCCGCGCCTCATTAGGGTGCGCGGATAGCGCGGACGTAAAACTGTGCAGAGAAACGATCATCGCCGGGCGTGCCTCTGCAATAACCTCGGTAATATGTCTATGATAAGGCTGATAAAAACGCGCTATACGCGCCTGATGCGCGTCGTGGCTTATCGCATTGCCCGCGATGCTGTGGCCATCGCTGCTGATCGGGATAACGGCCGGCGCGTGCGCCTCGCGGTTACAATCGATCACCAGCCGCGACACTCCACCAAGCACAGCCACGTCAACCGCATATGCAGCCACCAACATCGCCGCCACTTCGGCCACGCCAATGTCGAGCGCGATGTGGGTGTTCAGCAATTCGGGCGCGATACCAAGGTCGATGTCTGGCGGCACATGGTTCGAGGCATGGTCCCCGACGATCAGCACCCCGCCTGCCCTTGGTGAACCAAGCTCTATCCACGCCTCTTCTGCTGATGCCGGGTTCAACGCAAATGCCCCGCCATCACCCACCAGTCGGGGTGGTCGCCCCATATACGATTTGCCGCCGCTTCCAGCGCTGCATCATCATCGAACAGCGCGAAACAGGTGGCGCCAGAACCAGACATCCGGGCCAAAGCGGGCAATTGCGCGCGCATTACCGCCATGACGTCATCGATTTCGGGGCAGAGAGAGAGCGCTGCATCGCTAAGGTCATTGCGCCCCGCGCGCCAGTTAATCGGGTCGAGAGCGCCGCGATCAATACCGTCCCATGCGGCGAATACCGGGCCTGTCGGGCAAGGAAGCAGCGGGTTGACGAGCAGGATGGGCTGCCCCGACAGTGCCATGTTATCGGGCTGTAAATCGTCTCCAATCCCGCGCGCAAACACCGTCTGGGCGCTAACACAGGCGGGAACATCAGCCCCCAGCGTCACGGATGCCGCGATCAAATCAGCTTCGGATAGATGACCCGGCCAGTGCCGCAAAATCAGCCGCAGCATCGCGCCCGCATCCGCCGACCCGCCGCCTAGCCCCGACGCAACAGGCAGTTTTTTTTCAAGCCGGATAGCCAGTGGCGGTGCAACTGCCCCCATCCCTCGCGCCAGCGCGAGCGCGCGCAGCACTAAATTGTCAGGCCCTGATGACAGCCCCTCAGCAAAATCGCCCTCTATGGTCAGGCTGTCGGCATCCGCTTCCTCAACCGCCAAAATGTCACCATCATCAACAAAGGCAAACAGCGTCTCGATCTCATGATAGCCATCTGCCCGCCGCCCCCGCACATGCAGCGCCAGATTGACCTTGGCATAAGCTATTTCGGATCGGCGCACAGCCCGTCACATGTTCGGGTAATTGGGGCCACCGCCGCCCTCTGGCGTCACCCAATTGATATTCTGGGTCATGTCCTTGATGTCGCAAGTCTTGCAGTGGACGCAATTTTGCGCGTTGATCTGAAACCGCGGAGCGCCCTCATCGACACCGACTACCTCATAAACCCCAGCTGGGCAGTAACGCTGCGCCGGCTCGTCATAGAGCGGCAGATTATAAACGATAGGCCTGTCCGGATCGGTCAGGTGCAGATGGCATGGCTGATTTTCCTCGTGGTTGGTGTTCGACAGGAACACCGAGGACAGCCGATCAAAGCTGAGCACGCCATCGGGTTTGGGATAGTCGATGGGGTGCGCGGCATCGGCACGGCGCAGTTTTTCGTGATCTGGCTTGTGCCCCAGCGTGAAAGGCATGCGGATGCCGAGATATTCGAGCCACAGCATCACGGCCGCAATCAATGTGCCAATCATCCCGCCGAATTTCGAGATGACCGGTTCGAAATTGCGGACCATCCGCAATTCCTTATAGACCCAGCTCGCCTGATAGGCGGCGGTATAGGCGTGGAGCTCATCGCCAGCACGCCCTGCGGCTATCGCATCAACGGCGGCATCCGCGGCCATCATTCCAGATTTCATCGCGGTGTGGCTGCCCTTGATGCGCGGCACATTGAGGAAGCCAGCGGTGCAGCCGATGAGCGCTCCGCCGTTGAAAGTCAGCTTGGGCAATGATTGAAACCCGCCGTCGCATATCGCCCGCGCGCCATAGGATATGCGCTTGCCGCCCGCCAAAATGCTCGCAATCGCCGGGTGGGTTTTCCAGCGCTGCATTTCCTGAAATGGCGACAGATGTGGGTTTGAATAGCCCAGCCAGGTGACATAGCCGAGCGCGACCTGGCCACCCGCCTGATGATAAAGAAAGCCGCCGCCGAACCCGTCATCATCGTTGATCGGCCAGCCTTGGGTGTGGATGACACGGCCCTGATGATGTTGATTGGTAGGAATATCCCATAACTCTTTGATACCAAGGCCATAAACTTGCAGTGCGACATCGGCATCCAGCGCATATTGCGCCTTCAGCATCTTGGTCAAATGCCCGCGCGCACCCTCGGCAAACAGCGTATATTTCGCGTGCAGCTCCAGCCCCGGTGCGTAATCAGAGCCATGCTCGCCGCTACGCGTCACGCCCATGTCGCCTGTTGCCACGCCTTTGACCGCACCCGCATCGTCATAAAGGATTTCCGCCGCCGCAAAGCCGGGAAATATCTCAATCCCCAACGCCTCGGCCTGCTCGGCCAGCCAGCGGCACAGGCTGCCAAGGCTCGCGGTATAGGTGCCCTTGTTGTTGAGGAATGGTGGGGTGAGAAAATGCGGAACGCTCCACTTGCCAGCCTTGGTCAGCACCCAGTGCAGGTTTTCGGTCACGGGCGTTTCGGCCAGCGGGCAACCCATGGTGCGCCAATCGGGAAGCAACTCGTCCATCGCCTTGGGGTCGATGACCGCGCCAGAGAGGATATGCGCGCCGACCTCCGACCCTTTTTCGAGGATGCAGACGCTGATCTCGGCACCCGTCTCCGCCGCGCGTTGTTTGAGCCGGATAGCCGCCGCCAGCCCCGCCGGCCCAGCGCCGACGATCACAACATCATAAGGCATGGATTCCCGTTCGCTCATGATAAACCCCTTTGTTCCGCCTGCCGTATTTGTCCATATTGGCTTAATCAGTAAAGCCCTATCAACCTGTCATCGCATGTCGCACCCATTTGGTCGTTTTGTCGATGCGCCGCAATTGACCCATAGGTCAACAGGCTGTTTGCACTGAAGACAATGTCCGACCACCATAAACAGATTATTTCGAGCTATCTTGGCTGGTGGCAGGATGCGGGTGCCTGTGACGCACTCTCCGATAGTGCTGTGCCCTGGCTGCTCCCTTCTACGCCTCCGATGCCCGCTGAGCCAGAGGCGGGGCAACTGGGGCCTGTGCCGCCCTCATCGGCCCTTACCCCACAAATCTCTCCCTCGACCCCATCAAGGTCGATGCCCGGCAATCTTGCAAATTTCGACGCTTGGCTTGCTGACCCTGGCAACATCCCATTTGCGCACTGGTCGAGCAGCATTGTTCGCCCAATAGGGCCACCGAACCCGCAATTGATGATCTTGTCGGATTTTCCTGAGGACTCAGATTGCGCGCAGGGGCAATTATTTTCAGGAGAGCAAGGCGCGTTGCTCGATAGCATGTTGGTCGCAATTGGCCTCAATCGGGCAGATCAACGCTGCGCCTCCATTGCCTTCACTCGCCCACCGACTCAGCGGCTCTCTGGTGAAGAGGGCGCGCAGCAGCTCATTGATATTGCCCACCATCATATTGCGTTGGTGCGACCAAAAATCCTTTTATTATTGGGTCAGCAGGCGTGCCAGATCATTTTGAGTGAGAAAATGATGCCTGCCCCCGAACATCAACCAATAATTAACCATATCCACCCCAAAACGGATGCATTCGCCGCCCACCATCCACGCACACTGATCGTCCAGCCTCAGTTAAAGCGACATGCGTGGGAGGTTTTGAAGCGCGTTAGGGAGTTGATCTGAGCTATGGTTTCTTTTGCATTGTCACGGCGCACTCGCCCTATATTCGCGACCTTCATGGCCCAAGCCAAATTCACCGCAGCGACATGTATTGCCGCCGCTTGTGTCGTAGCCCCTGCCCTGGCACAGGATAATGCACCGCCTGTTGCATCGCCTGTTGCTCTGGCACCAGTGGCCACAGCGCCGGTTCCCGTGGCATCAACTCCGGGAAGTTTTGTCGCCGCGATGGCGGCCATTCGTGCGGGACGCTGGGATGCCGCCAACAGCGAGATTGCGGCGATGCGCGACGGCGAATTGGCCGCCTTTGCCAGGTCAGAGCTTTATCTTGCAGCAAACAGCCCGCGGGTCGAGGGGGCGGCGTTAGTGTCGCTCCTCGCTATGGGCACCGACCTTCCACAAGCCGCTCAGCTCGCAAGACTGGCGACAAGTCGCGGTATCACCACACTTCCCAGCCTGCCCGCGCAACAGCGCCTGATCTGGGCCGGCGGATCACCGCGGCGTGGTAATCCGCGGTCTGTTAATGGTGCCAGCGTCGGCAATCTTGCGCGCAACATCCAAGAACGCATCGTTGGCGATGATCCCGCAGGCGCTGAGGCCTTGCTGACGGCGGCGCAAGCGCGCCTGTCCAGCGATGCGCTGACCGAATATCGCTATCGTGTAGCCTGGTCCTATTATATTGAAAATGACGATAACAATGCGCGCCGTGTTGCGGCTTTGGCTCAAATGGGGAGCGGCCCGTGGCTCGCTCAAGCCGATTGGGCCTATGGGTTGGCAAGTTGGCGCGTCGGTGATTGCCGTGCCGCTATGGCCGGTTTTCGCAACGTCGCGGGCCGCGCAGAGGAGTCTGAGCTCGAGGCGTCGGGGCATTTCTGGTTCGCACGCGCCGCCACAGCATGCGCAGAACCGCAAGAAGCGCAGGGCGCCTATCGCCGCGCAGCCGCGCTTGACGAGACATTTTACGGGCAGCTCGCCGCAGAGATACTGGGCATGCCACGCGCAGCGGGGCGCAACCCTGGCGCTGATCTTGGCCGCCTGGCGGCACTGCGCAATGTTCGGGCCGCGCGCGCGCTGGTCGCTATCGGAGAGACGGCATTGGCCGACGAAACGCTGCGGCATCAAGCCCGCATCGGCGCCCCGGGCGACCATGCTGCGCTGCTGACTTTGGCTTCAGAGCTTAACCTGCCCGAGACCCAGCTCTATCTGGCCCACAATACGCCGGGCGGCGCGCGGCAGGCAACATTGGCGCGCTTTCCTGCACCATCATGGACGCCGTCAACCGGATGGCGGGTCAACCCTGCTCTAGTATTCGCGCACACCCTCCAGGAATCGCAGTTCCGCAGCCGCGTTGTCAGCCCCGCTGGTGCGGTTGGCCTGATGCAGGTCCGCCCCGGCACCGCTGGTGACATGGGGCTTAGGGCATCTGGCGGACGATTGACCGACCCAGAGGTCAATTTGGCGATGGGCCAAAACTTTATCGAATATCTGCGCGATGGCGGCGTCACGGGCGGTCAATTACCCAAAGTCATCGCGGCCTATAATGCCGGGTTGGTGCCAGTTGCACGGTGGAACAACGAAGTCCGCGATGGCGGCGACCCGCTGCTCTATATCGAATCGCTCCCCTATTGGGAAACCCGCGCCTATGTCGGCACAGTGCTCCGCAACTTGTGGATATATGAACAGCAGCTAGGTTCGGTCAGCGACACTAGGGCAACCCTGGCTCAGGGACAATGGCCGCGCGTTCCTGCTGCGGACGTTTCGCCAAACCGCATGGCTGCGGCGCGCTCGCTTTCGGGCGGCAATCGCTGACGCATAGAGTGCGCTTAAAGGTTGCGGCCAACCGCATGTTCAAAGCGTTTATTTTGCCGTAATTTTCGAGTCATGAAATGTTCCATTTCATTCGAAATCACTCTACCGTTCGCGGGTGAACCCGATCAGCCCAAATCCCCAGACGCATGAACCGCAAGCGCATGAACCGCCCATGCTCAATGGGTTGAATGCCCCGCAGCGTCAGGCCGTTCTCACCACCGAGGGCCCCGTGCTGATATTGGCGGGCGCGGGAACCGGCAAGACCTCCGCCCTCACGGCGCGGCTGGCCTATATTGTTCAGCAACGGCTGGCCTATCCGTCACAGATACTGGCGGTGACATTCACCAACAAGGCCGCACGAGAAATGCGCGAACGAGTGGCGAGGCTGATCGGGCCAGCCAGCGAGGGCATGGCCTGGCTCGGCACTTTTCATGCTATTGCCGGAAAGATGCTGCGGCGCCATGCCGAACTGGTTGGCTTGCGCAGTAATTTCACGATCATCGACCCTGACGATCAAATTCGCGTTATCCGGCAACTACTTAGCACGCAGGGAATAGACGACAAACGCTGGCCAGCGAAACTGTTTGCCGGGGTGATAGACCGCTGGAAAAACCGCGGACTTACCCCCGCGGATATTCGGCAAGGCGATGATGATGGTTTTGCAGATGGCAAGGGTGCCGCGCTCTATCGCCAGTATCAGGATCGACTGCGGGCGCTCAATGCCTGTGATTTTGGCGATTTATTGCTGCATATGCTCGTCATCCTCAGGACTCATCGCGATGTGCTTGAGCAATATCAGCAACGCTTTCGCTATATCCTGGTCGATGAGTATCAGGACACCAATGCTGTCCAATATCTGTGGCTGCGCCTGCTGGCACAGGAGCATCGCAACATCGCGGTGGTCGGCGATGACGACCAGTCAATATACAGCTGGCGCGGGGCGGAGGTCGCCAATATTTTGCGGTTTGAACATGATTTTCCCGGCGCAACGATCATCAAACTCGAACAAAATTATCGCTCTACCCGCCATATATTGGGCGCCGCATCGGGGCTCATCACACAAAATGGCGAACGCTTTGGCAAGAGCTTGTGGACCGAGATTGAAGGCGGTGAAAAGGTCCGCATCATCGCGGTGTGGGATGGCCCCGAAGAAGCGCGCCGCGTTGGCGAGCAGCTTGAGGACGCGATGCGCAGCGGCGGGTCACTCGAAGATACGGCCATATTGGTTCGCGCAGGCTTTCAAACCCGCGAATTTGAAGAACGCTTCATCCATATCGGCGTGCCATACCGCGTCATCGGGGGCTTTCGTTTCTACGAACGTGCTGAAATTCGCGACGCTATTGCTTATTTACGGTTGGTCAATCAGCCCGCCGATGATTTGGCGTTTGAACGCATCATCAACATGCCCAAACGCGGGATCGGCGACAAGGCGATGGCCAATCTTCACCGCCTGGCGCGCGATCAGGACTCATCGTTGCTTGGCGCCTGTTCGATGATGGCGACTAGCGATGAGGGCACGCCCCAATCGCGCCGTGTGTTTAGCGCCTTTGCCACCGCAATTGCGCGCTGGAGCGATTTACTGCCGACGACCACCCACCCCGCATTGGCGCAGCTCATCCTCGATGAATCGGGCTATACGGCGATGCTCCAGGCCGACAAAAGCCCCGAAGCCGCGGGACGATTGGAAAATCTCGCTGAGCTTGTCCGCGCGATGGAGGAATATGCAACGCTCGGTGATTTTCTCGATCATGTCGCATTGGTCATGGATAATGACGCTGGCAATGACCAGCCAAGCGTGACGATCATGACCGTTCATGCCGCCAAGGGGCTGGAGTTTGAGCGAATATTCCTCGCAGGGTGGGAGGATGGCCTGTTTCCGTCGCAGCGCGCGCTCGACGAAGGGGGGCTCAAATCGCTCGAAGAAGAACGCCGACTTGGCTATGTTGCGATCACCCGTGCGCGGCGGCAATGCACCATCCTCCATGCCGCCAATCGACGCGTCTATGGGCAATGGCAAAGCGCAATCCCATCGCGCTTCATCGCGGAGCTCCCCAGCGAGCATGTCGATCAGGAAAGCGGGTTGAACAGTGCAGAGACGCCTTGGCAAAGAAATTGGGGCACAGCGGAAGATATTTTCGCCAATGCTGTGCGCGGAACCAGCCGCGGCCCCGGGTGGGATCGCGCGGTGGCGAAAGGCTATGATAGCACATCGAGCGTTTTGGCAGGGGCCCGCGCATCAACCGTCAAACCAAAACCGCGCAATGACCTTGCGATTGACATGCGGGTGTTCCACGAAAAGTTCGGCTATGGCATTATTCGCGATATTGAGGGCAACAAGCTGGAAATCGATTTTGAAACTGCGGGTGAAAAGCGCGTTCTCGACACTTTTGTCAAAGTCGCCTGATAGCTTTGATATCAACATGCCAAGCGAAAAAATGCGCCTTTGCAACGATTTTCGCGATAGGAATATGGAATGACACCATCATTTAATGCGGTCAGACTTGCGTCCAGCGCCCTGTCAGCGCTTCGGCAAGGTGATGCTGCTTCGGCCCATCGCGCCTTGATCGAAGCGCGAGATGCAGGGCATGTCCTCTCGCAGGATGAAGCGTGGCTGCTTGCCCAATCATGCCGCCGGCTTGATGATATCAACGGCGAAATCGCCGCATTACACCTCACCCTGAAAAGCGATTCGCGCCACCTGGGGGCATTGTTCGCCATGGGCGATGCCTTTGCCAGAAAAGGGGATGAACGCGCCGCCATGTCCTGGTTCCGCACCGCATTGGCTCAAGGTGCTTTATCGCCGTCGACCACGCATTTGGCGCCGCATCTTGATCGCGCACAGGCATATTGCGACGCGGCTGCATCGCGCCTGGCCGATCATCTGACTGACGAAATACAATCGGCCGGCATAGACAAGACAGGCAGCCCGGCATTTCAGCATGCCCTGGCCATTTTAAGCGGCGATACGCAGCCCTATCTGCAACAACCCAGCATGTTCTATTATCCCTGTCTGCCACAGCGCGCATTTTATGAACGCGAAGATTTTGCGTGGGTCAAAGCTTTTGAGGCCGGCTCTGCGCAACTTCTCGGTGAATATCAGTCATTGATGGAAGGTGACGAGCCCTTCGCACCCTATGTCACGCGCTCATCCACCCGGCCTGCCCCTAGCAACCCGCTGCTTAACGATATGGCATGGGGGTCGGCCTATCTGTGGCGCGATGGCGCGCCAACCGCTCTGGCTGCGTGTGCGCCGCAAACCATGGCCGCCCTGGCTCAAACACCTCAGCCCACTATATCCAAACGATCACCGATGGCGCTCTATTCGCGGCTGATGCCGGGGGCACATATCAAGCCGCATCACGGCATGCTCAACACCAGGCTGATTTGTCATTTGCCCCTGATCGTTCCTGAAGGGTGCGCCCTGCGCGTGGGGCATGAAACGCGCGAATGGCGCTTTGGCGAAATGCTGATCTTTGACGACAGCATAGAGCATGAAGCGTGGAATCGGGGTAACAGCGATCGAACCATATTATTGTTCGAGATTTGGCGACCCGAAATCCCGATGGAGGATCGCGAGGCGCTTGGCATCTTGTTTGCGGCAATAGACAAGGTCGATCCCGCGATCGGACAGGAAGGCACGGTATGAGCGACCCATCCCACCCCTTTGCGATCCGCGATTTTCGACTTTACTGGTTCTCCCGCTTTACTGCGGTGTTTGCGACGATGGCGGTGGTAGTGGTGCTGGGGTGGCAGGTCTATGATCTCGCGCGCAGTGATTATGGCCTTTCAATCGCGCAATCATCGTTGTTGCTGGGGCTGATCGGCCTCGCCCAATTTTTGCCGCTGTTCGTGCTGACCCCCTTTGCTGGGTGGATCGCCGACCGTTTTGAACGCGGCCGCGTTGTCATGTGCGCCAATGCCATCGACCTCGTGATCGCGCTCGTGCTCGGCTATTTAACAGCAAATGATGCGCTGACCCTGCCACTCCTGTTTGTCATGGCGGCTCTGCACGGTGTTGCGAGAGTGTTTGTCGGGCCGGCGATGTCCGCTATTGCACCCAATGTTGTGCCCGCGCCCTTGCTGCCACGTGCCATTGCGCTTAGCTCTATCGCTTGGCAAAGTGCGTCGGTTGCTGGCCCAGCGGTTGGTGGCCTGCTCTATGCCCGTGATATGGCCCTGCCCTATTGGATAGCAGCGGCATGTTTACTGCTCGCTATCGGCGCGATCGCACCTATCCGACGGATTGTGCCCCCACCGATGGCTGCGGGGGTTCACCCAGTCCGCCAAATGATCGATGGCCTTCGCTACGTTCGCAACCACCATTTTTTGCTCGGAGCGATTTCGCTCGATCTGTTTGCCGTCTTGCTTGGTGGAGCAACTGCGCTTTTGCCCGTCTATGCGCGTGACATATTGCATGTCGGTGCAAATGGTCTGGGTCAATTGCGCGCAGCACCCGCTGCTGGCGCGGCTCTGGTTGCCCTTTGGTTCGCCTGGAAGCCATTGCAGCACAATGTCGGGGTCAAGATGATCGGCGCGGTTGCCGCCTTTGGCATTGCAACGATTGGTTTTGGCCTGTCCGCCTATGTCCCTGCGGGTAAGGTTGTCGTCCCGCTCATCGGCCCGATCGGTGCACAGAACATGCTAGTCGCCCTGTTGTGCCTATTGCTGATCGGGGCATTTGACATGCTTTCTGTCTATGTCCGCTCATCATTGGTCCAATTGTATACACCAGACTCGATGCGTGGGCGCGTCTCAGCCGTGTCGGGCCTTGCCATTTCTGCATCGAATGAATTGGGCGAGGTCCAGTCAGGTTTCGTCGCCGCGCTTCTTGGCCCCATTGGCGCGGTTGTTTTTGGCGGTGTCGGCGCTATCTTTGTCACAGGCCTGTGGGCCTGGCTTTTCCCCGAACTGCGCAATGCGCGCACCTTTGCCCCACAGCGAAATGATGATCCGAACATAAAGGAAAAAACGCCATGAAAGCCGCGACCATCCTCGACACTATCGGCAACACCCCGCACATCCGACTAGGCCGTATCTTTCCCGACGCAGAGGTATGGGTGAAGTCAGAACGGTCCAATCCGGGTGGATCGATCAAGGATCGCATCGCGTTGGCGATGATCGAGGCGGCAGAGGCCGATGGATCGCTCAAATCCGGCGGCACAATCATTGAGCCAACCAGCGGTAATACCGGGATCGGGCTGGCCATGGTCGCTGCGGTCAAGGGCTATCGTCTGGTGCTTGTCATGCCCGAATCGATGTCGATCGAGCGGCGGCGCCTGATGTTGGCCTATGGCGCGAGTTTCGACCTGACCCCGCGCGAAAAGGGGATGAAAGGCGCGATCGAACGGGCGATCGAGCTGGTTTCCACCACCCCCGGGGCATGGATGCCACAACAGTTTGAAAATGCTGCCAATATTGACGTTCATACACGAACCACAGCGCAAGAAATATTGGCCGATTTCGCGGATTCGCCCATTGACGCGCTTATCACCGGTGTTGGCACGGGCGGGCATATCACGGGCACGGCGCAAGTGCTCAAAACGGCTTGGCCCGCGCTCAAGGTGTTTGCGGTCGAGCCAACATTATCGCCCGTCATTTCGGGCGGAGCAGCGGGCCCGCACCCCATTCAGGGGATTGGCGCCGGCTTTGTTCCTGCCAATCTGCATACGCAATTGCTCGATGGTGTTATATTGGTTGACCCCAATGACGCCAAGGACATGGCGCGGCGCTGTGCGCGCGAAGAAGGCATGCTGGTTGGCATTTCATCGGGCGCGACATTGGCCGCAGTCGCGCAGCAATTACCGCTCCTCAGCCCTGCTGCGCGCGTCCTTACGTTCAATTATGATAGCGGCGAGCGCTATCTTTCTGTTCCGGATTTCCTGCCAGAATTGTGATGACGACCGCACATGCGCAATAGAAAAGCCCGTCAAAAACGGATAGCGCCTGTTCTGGCAACAGTGCTGCTGGTCCTGTTTGTCGTGATGGCCATGGTGATAGGCTCTGCCGTTGCGCCAGAAGGGCAACGCCCCTCCTCCGCGCTTGCTCCGCCCGTTGTCGAGCCTGTCGCCATGATGGCGCTGAGCCCGCAAAATGCGCGCGTGGCCAATGGCGCGCAGCCCTTTGTCGAGGGCAGTTTCCCCGCCGCCGCGCCCTATCGCTTCACAGGCGATGCCACCAATGCAGCCCGTGCGGCCGACTGTCTGGCCGCCGCATTGCTTTATGAAGCGGGTGATGATGCGGTGGGGCAGCGCGCAGTAGCGCAGGTCATCATCAACCGATCTCGCCACCCTGCCTTTCCAAAAAGCCTGTGCGGCGTGGTGTTTCAGGGCAGCGAGCGCCGAACAGGGTGTCAATTCACCTTCACCTGTGATGGCGCGCTTAACCGCCGATATAGCGACGCGGCGTGGAGCCGCGCGCGCGGGATCGCCATCGATGCGTTGAACGGCGCTGTTTATCGCCCCGTTGGGCTCGCCACCCATTATCACACCGATTGGGTAAGACCTTACTGGAGCCCTCATCTCGAAAAATTGGCGCAGGTCGGCACGCATTTATTTTTCCGCTGGCCAGGGTTTTGGGGATCACCCGGCGCCTTTCGCGGGCAAGGCGATGGGCAGGAACCTATCGAGATCGGCCTGGCTCATCTATCGACGGCCCATGGGGTGCACGGCGCAACGCCGCAATTCACCGACGCGCCCATGGTCGCTACTGACGCCGCCGTTGCTGCGGCCATTGCTGCGGTGGTTCCGCGCCAGAACCGCATGTTGGGCGACACCATCATCCTCACGTTGGAGCGCGGGGCAACAGCCGACACTTTCCCCAGCCTGGCCCAGGCCGCGTGCGGCGCGCGCGATTATTGCAAAGTCATGGGCTGGACGAACCCGCAATTAACTCCCGATAGCGAGGAGATGAGCGTGATGGCTCGCGCGTCGATGAGCTTTAGCTATTTACGCGATGAGGCGCGCGGGCTGGAACGCGCACTGTGGAATTGCGATGAGTTTTCGCGCTCACAATCCGCGCAATGCATGCGGCGCTAGCCGTGATGCATCAGCAAAGTGCATGCGGCGATGAGTGATTTCGAGTGGGATGAAACATTCCACGACTCGGAAATCACGGCATGAAAATAGCCGTGATGCATCAGCAAAGTGCATGCGGCGCTAGCCGCGATGCATCAGCAAAGACATGCGGCGATGAGTGATTTCGAGTGGGATGAAACATTCCACGACTCGGAAATCACGGCATGAAAATAGCCGTGATGCATCACGCCACCGCAAATTGCTCTGGGTCTAGCGCCATAATCGCTTCTGACCCCGCTTCTATCTTGCGTCGGAGCGCGCCCGCATCGGGCATAATCCGCTCGGCAAAATAGCGCGCGGTCACCAGTTTCGCTTCGTAAAAGCTACGGTTTCCAGCGCCTGCTGAGAGCTCAGACTGAGCAGCAGTTGCCATCCGCAGCCACATCAGGCCCAGCGCAACTACCCCCATGATGTGCATATAATGGTGCGCGCCCGCACCAATATTATTGGGGTTGGCCATACCGTTTTGCATGAACCACATCGTCGCAGCTTTCAGCTCACCATTGGCTTTTTCAAGCGCTCCGGCGAACGTGGCCATCGACGGGTCACTCTTGGCTGTCGCACATTCAGCATCGACCAGCGCGAACAGCGCCTGGACCGCGCGCCCGCCATTTTGCGCAAGTTTGCGGCCAACCAGGTCCATCGCCTGCACGCCATTGGCGCCTTCGTAGATCATGGTGATGCGGGCATCGCGCACATATTGTTCCATGCCCGATTCGCCGACATAGCCATGCCCACCAAACACTTGCTGCGCGTTCGTCGCGACGTCATAACCCTTGTCAGTGCCATAGCCCTTGATGACTGGGGTCAACAGCGAGAGGAGATCATCGGCCATTTGCCGCTCTTCTTCGGTGGGTGCCTTGTGGATCATATCCGCCTGCAATGCGCCCCACAGGCACAGCGCCCGCAACCCTTCGGTCAACGCCTTGCTGTCCATCAACATCCTGCGCACATCGGGGTGGACGAACAATGTATCGGCTTTTTCGCCCAAATCCTCTGGACCGGTCAGCGCCCTGCCCTGACGACGATCATGGGCATAGTTTACCGCATTTTGATAGGCGACCTCGGCCACGCCCAGCCCTTGCTGGCCCACACCAAGCCGCGCGATATTCATCATGATGAACATGGCAGCCAGGCCTTTATTCTCGTCTCCGACCAAATATCCGGTTGCCCCATCATAATTCATGACACAGGTGGAATTGCCGTGGATGCCCATTTTATGTTCGAGCGAACCGCAGCTTGCGCCGTTGCGCGCGCCCAGCGACCCATCGGCATTGACCAGGAATTTTGGCACGATGAACAGCGATATACCTTTGACGCTGTCCGGCGCATCAGGGGTTTTGGCCAGCACCAGATGGATGATATTCTCCGCCAGATCATGCTCGCCTGAGGAGATGAAAATCTTGGTGCCCGTAATCGCGTGAGAACCATCGCCGTTCGGCACCGCCTTGGTACGAATCAGGCCGAGGTCGGTGCCACAATGCGGCTCGGTCAGGTTCATCGTGCCGGTCCATTTGCCCGAAATCATGTTGGGGGCATAGATCGCCTTGAGCTCGTCGCTGCCCTTGACCAATATCGCCGAGACCGCGCCGTGGGTGAGCCCGGGATACATGGCAAAGGCCATGTTCGAGCTGGCCATATATTCCTCAAACGCCATCGAGAGGACATGAGGCATGCCCTGCCCGCCATATTCTATCGGAGCAGACAATGTGCCCCATCCGGCGGCGCAATAGGCATCATATGCCGCCTTGAAGCCATCGGGCGTGGTCACAGAACCATCGGCGTGACGAACACAGCCTTGCTTGTCACCCGTCATATTGAGCGGGAACAGCTCCTTCTCAACAAATTTTGCGCCCTCGCCCAATATCGCCTCGATCATGTCGGCGCTGGCATTTTCAAAACCCGGCATATTCGCGTAATTCGCCACGCACAGTACGTCATTCAATATGAACAATGTGTCGGTGATAGGGGCTTTATAGGCGGGCATGAGTGTCTCCGTTCATCAACATAAAGTCAGATCAGATCAGTTGACTATATCAACCGATTCAACGCGGGTTATGAAGTTTTTGAGCTCGTCGATCGAACTGTCAATATCATGCCGCTGTTGCTTGAGAAAGGCGATCCGGTCACGGCACATTTCTATCGTCACCTCGCGCTGGGTGCGTCGTCCATCGCCAAGGTCGTACAGGTCAATCATTTCGCGGATTTGCGACAGGCTGAACCCCACCCGCTTGGCGCGTAATATCCAGGCTAGGCGGGCGCGGTCGCGCCGCGAATATATCCGTGAAACGCCGCGCCGCGACGGGGCAATCAACCCTTCGTCCTCGTAAAAACGTAAAGCGCGCGCCGTCACACCAAACTCGTTCGACAAATCGGTGATCGAGAAACTGTCACGGCCAGTTTCGTCGTGCGTGTCTATATGTGATTGGCCATATTCGCTCTGCATGGTTGCGGATTATGCAACCCTTACGTAAACGTCAATGGCCTTGCGCCACTCCCGACGTAAAGCCCTCAGTGGCAAAGCGCGCGAACCGGCTTATTCTGTAACACATCACGGCGCGAGTTTAGCTGCAACGCCTCAGCATTTGACCAGCCGACGCGGTTCAATATTCCACCCGCCATCGAGGCGCGCTCGCCGCACACCGCATCGCACCCTTGCGGCACAGCGCCGGGAATGCGCAATATGCGCCCGTCATAAGCGACGTCGATCTGACAATCGGCATTATCAAATCGCAAAGCTATGGTCGCGCCATCATGCTGAGCAGTGCCCGAGCCCTCGCATATCAACGTCGGCCCGAAATGCATGACGACCCCAAAGCGCATGGCATCATCCTGCCCCGCAAGACAAAGCCCATCTGTTCCCGCAGCACCTTCGCGCTCATAAAGCCCCATCGGCACAGTAGTGCCCGGATCGTCGATCAGATGGGCATCGCGCGCGGCAACATCCAGCGGGTTATTTGCGTCGATCGCGTCGCTATTGGGCCCTCCATCATTGGGTTGGCGCGAATCGCAAGCTGCAAGAGTGATGACAAGAGTAAATGCCGCCCAAATTATTTTCATGAGGTGCTATCCGGGTTGGCACCCGAGGCAGCATCCAGGCTGGCATCGGAATTGACCTTGCGATAAAAACAACTCACCGCCCCAGTGTGGCACGCCGGCCCGGCTGGCTCGACGATCAACCACAAGCAATCCTGATCACAATCGACGCGCATTTCGCATATTTTCAGGATGTTGCCGGATGTTTCACCCTTTTTCCACAATGCACCGCGACTGCGCGACCAGAAATGCGCCATGCCCGTCGCTTGACTTGCCGCTATCGCCGCCGCGTTCATATGCGCCACCATCAACAGCGCACCGCTATCGCAGTCGGTTACAACAGCTGTAACAAGCCCCTTTTCATCGAACTTTGGCCGGAAAGTGGCGGTGGTTTCGGCATCATTGGTCATCATGTGATGATAGATGGGCCAAGCTCTGGCTTGTCAACAATTTCCACCATAATAGGGGCGACAATTTGCACCATCCCGACTATAGGCCGCCGCATACCACCCGACTTCATGGCAGGGATATGCTGATCACCAATCCGTTCGATGATGATAAACTCCGCGAAGAATGCGGGATTTTTGGAGTTATTGGCTGCGATGCTGCATCAGCGCCCGCCTCCGCGACTGTTGCGCTTGGCCTGCATGCGTTGCAGCATCGCGGACAAGAGGCCGTCGGCATTACCAGTTTTGACGGAACCGATTTTTATTCGCGACGCGGGATTGGCCATGTTGCCGAAAATTTTTCCAGCAGCGCCGTTCTGGCTGAGCTGCCTGGTGAAATGGCAGCGGGGCATGTCCGCTATTCAACCACCGGCGGTTCGGGGTTGCGCAATGTGCAGCCGCTGTTTGCTGATCTGGCCCGCGGCGGATTCGCGATTGCGCATAATGGCAATATCTCGAACGCGATGCATCTCAAGCAGGAACTGGTGAACAAAGGGGCGATCTTTCAATCAACCTCTGACACTGAGGTGATTATCCACCTGATTGCGACCAGCCGCTATCCCACGCTACTCGATCGTTTTGTCGATGCTTTGCGGATGGTCGAGGGGGCCTATTCGCTCATCTGCATGACACCCAAGCGGATGATCGCGTGCCGCGACCCGCTCGGTATTCGCCCGTTGGTCATGGGCAAAATCGGATCGGCGACTGTTTTTGCCAGTGAAACTGTGGCGCTTGATATTGTGGGCGCGACATTTGAACGCGAAGTCGAGCCCGGTGAGATTGTGGAAGTTCGTGCAGATGGCCGCATCAACTCTCACCGCCCATTTGGTAAAACCAACCCGCGCCCCTGCATATTTGAACATGTCTATTTCAGCCGTCCGGATTCGGTCATGGGCGGACAATCTGTCTATGGTGTGCGCAAACAGATTGGCGTTGAGCTGGCGAAAGAATCCGCAATTGACGCGGATCTGGTGGTCCCCGTGCCCGACAGCGGGGTGCCGGCGGCGATCGGCTATGCCCAGCAATCTGGTATTCCGTTCGAGCTTGGCATTATCCGCTCGCATTATGTCGGGCGCACATTCATCCAGCCGTCTGATGGCGCGCGCCACGCAGGGGTTAAGCGCAAGCACAATGCCAATCGCGCTATTGTCAAAGGTAAGCGCGTCATTTTGATCGACGATTCGATTGTGCGCGGAACAACCAGCCTTCAGATTGTGCGGATGATGCGCGAAGCGGGCGCGGTGGAGGTGCACATGCGTATTGCCAGCCCGCCCTACGAGCATAGCTGTTTTTATGGGGTAGATACACCAGAGCGAAGCAAGCTGTTGGCGGCGCAAATGAATGTGGCGGCGATGGCCGACTTTATCGAAGCAGACAGCCTCGCCTTCCTCTCGATCGATGGCCTTTATCGCGCATTGGGCGAGACGGGGCGCAACCCCGATTGCCCGCAACATTGCGATGCTTGCTTCACTGGTGAATATCCAACCAGGCTCACCGACCATGATGAAAATGGCGACAAGAGCCAATTAGGATTGTTCGCATGACGGATATTGGAATAGGCCCACTGTCGGGTCAGGTTGCGCTGGTCACCGGGGCAAGCCGGGGGATTGGTGCCGCAACGGCAATGGCATTGGCCACAGCAGGCGCACATGTGGTGCTGGTTGCCCGCGATACAGCCATGCTCGAAGCCGTGGAGGAGCGCATCCACGAATCCGGAGGCAGCGCGACCATCGCCCCGCTCGATATGGCCGAGGGCGATAATATCGCGCGGTTGACGGGCGCGATTGCCCAACGCTGGCAAAAACTCGATATCCTTGTCCTCAACGCAGCCATGTTGGGCACATTGGCGCCAATCGCTGCTGTTGACAGCAAGGAGTTCAACCGTCTGTTCACGCTCAACGTGCTGGCACAGCAGGCGATGATCGCCGCGTGCGAGCCGCTGTTACGCCGCGCCGACGCGGGCAAGCTTGTCGCGCTGACATCAAGCGTCGCGCGCACCCCGCGCGCCTATTGGGGGGCCTATGGCGCCAGCAAAGCGGCGCTCGAAAACCTCGTCACCGCTTTTGGCGAAGAAATGCGCAATGTCTCTAACCTCCGCACCGCGATTGTCGACCCCGGCGCCACGCGCACCGAAATGCGCGCACGCGCTTATCCTGGCGAAGAAGCCTCCACGCTCAAATCGCCCGATGTCGTGGCTGCTACTATTCTTGACCTGGTGACTAGCGGGTTTGATTCGACGGCATTTCTATCTCTGCCGCGCTAAATCTTCACCAGCGTTACTTGCGCGACCGTGATTCCGCCGCCGCGAAACCCGCCCTCGCAATACATCAGGTAGTAGCGCCATAATTTATCGAAATTGGCATCGAATGCTGCGGGCAACCGCCCTTCGGCGCGCGCGGTGTCGTATCGCGTCCGCCACATCGACAGGGTGCGCGCATAATCATGCGGGAAATCCACCTGGTCCATCCACGCCATCCCACGCGCCTCGGCCAGTGCGCGAAATTCGGGTACCGAGAGCAAGCAGCCGCCGGGGAAAACCATGGTCTGGATGAAATCGGTATTCGCCGCATAATCCGCAAACAGCGCGTCGTCGATGGCGATATACTGGATCGCCGCCCGCCCGCCGGGCCTGAGCAAACGCGCGATTGCGTCGAGGTAATCTGGCCAATATTCATGCCCTACCGCCTCGACCATTTCGACACTGGCTATGGCATCATATTGGCCGGTGGCGTCGCGGTAATCCTGCAGCAAAAACTGCGCATCGCCATCGCCAACCGATTGCCGCGCCCATTCGGCCTGCTCAGCGGAAAGGGTAAGCCCCGTATAAGTGACGCCAAAGCGTTCAATGGCCTGCATGGCCAAGCCGCCCCAGCCAGAGCCGATTTCGAGCAAGCGCGCCCCACGCGACAGGTTCAACCTGTCCAATATCGCTTCGATTTTCCGCCTTTGCGCGGACTCTATTGTTTCACCATCATTCCTCGCGTCGAACAGAGCGCTCGAATAGGACATCGTTTCATCGAGCCACGCCGCGTAGAACGCATTCCCTAAGTCGTAATGCGCCTCGACATTGCGGCGTGCGCCGCTGCGATCATTTTGCTGGCGGCGGTGTAATATCCGGTTTAGCCAGCGCACTGGTCCACGAGACCGCGCCTTGGCAGACAGGCCATGCCGGTTGGCCGAGAAAAAAGCGAAAAGTGCGACCAAATCGTCGCTGGTCCAGTCACCGCTCAGCCACGCCTGATACCAGCCCACCGACCCCGCCAGTTTCAGCCGCCATAACGCGCGCCAGTGGACGAGTGTCAGCGCCGCATGCGGGCCGGGGCCCGCGCCCTGCAATATGCGTTTCGACCCGTCGGGCAAGGTCACGTCGAGCTGGCCAAACTCTACCCCGCGCTCAAACCGCCGGACAGCGGCATCGGTCACCGATTGCGGCAGAAATGCGGATATCTGCGCCGCGCGCGCACCCACCGCAAAGCGCCGCCCCGCCGCGATCAGCCGCCCGACCTGTCTTCCCTGCTTCAAATCCATGTCAGACGACATCGTCGCAACGTTGCCGCAATCAATCGACCGTCCATGTCTGCCCTTTTTTGAGCAGCATCGCCAGGTCAGCGGTCTTGCCTTCGCTGGCCTTGGCAACCTGTTCGCTCACCGCGTCGTCAAAGGTCTCTCGCGGGTCATCATAAAGCACGCCCAGCGCCATCGGATAGTCGCCGAACCGCATTTCGACCAGCATATGCGCGACGCTGCGGTTGGTGACATCATGCACCAGCACACCCGCTTGCCGCCAATCGCCGTCCGTAACATCGACCACCTTCAGCTCCAGCCGATCACGGTCGAGCGCGATGCCCTTGATCCCGCCCGCTTTCTCGGTTCCGAACAGCATCGGCTCGCCGTTGCTCAGCCACAATTGATTATGCGCCGTCGCTTTTTCGGTGAAACCTGCGAACACATCATCATTATAGACGATACAATTTTGAAATATCTCGATAAATGCTGTGCCCTTGTGCGCGTGACCCGCTTTGAGCACGCTCGGCAATTCCTTGGATACGTCATAGGCGCGCGCAACGAATCGCGCCCCCGCGCCGAGCGCAAAAGCACAGGCCTGTGCCGGGCGGTCAACGCTGCCATAGGGGGTCGAGGGTGAGCGCGTGCCGATGGCGCTGGTCGGGCTATATTGCCCCTTGGTCAGGCCATAAATCTCGTTGTTGAACAGCAGGAACTGGCAATCAAGGTTGCGCCGCAGCAAATGAAATGTGTGGTTGCCGCCGATCGACAGCGCATCGCCATCGCCCGAAATCACCCAGACATCAAGGTCGGGGTTGGCGAGCTTAACCCCCGTCGCCACCGCCGGCGCGCGGCCATGGATGGTATGAAAACCGTATGTTTCCATGTAGTAAGGGAAACGTGACGAACAGCCGATACCGCTGATGAACACCGTGTTATCGGGCGTGCCGCCAATCTCGGGCATGGTGCGCTGCACCGCCTTTAAAATCGCATAGTCGCCGCAGCCCGGGCACCAGCGCACCTCCTGATCCGTCTCCCAATCCTTGGGCGTGGTTGCAACAGCAATCGGGGTCATGTCGTTCATTGTATCACCAAGAAGAAAATGAGTGGTAACGCGAAGGCCGCCATCAACGCCGCAAACACCATCGTCAACTTTCGTTGTGACTGCTGCATTTCATGCTCGTTCATGACAGCGCCTCCTCGACAGCCGCCTCAATCTCGGCGATGGTAAAGGGCTGGCCCGACACTTTGTTCAGCGGCTTGGCATCGACCAGAAACTGATCGCGCAGCAGTGTCTTGAGCTGTCCGGTGTTCATTTCAGGCACCAGAACGCGGCCAAACCCCGTGAGCAGCGCGCCCAGATTGGCGGGCATCGGCCAGATGTGGCGAATGTGGATATGCGCAACGTCCAACCCCCTGGCCCGCGCGCGCCGCACCGCCTGGTGGATCGGGCCATAGGTCGAGCCCCAGCCGACAACGCATAGCGCCGCGCCTGCATCGCCCAGCGCCACCGCCTGATCGGGCACCGCGATCCCCGCCACCTTGTCGCGGCGGATGTTGGTCATCGCCTGATGCGTTTCGGGCGAATAGTCGATATTGCCGGTGCCCAGTGCCTTTTCAATGCCGCCGATACGGTGGCGCAGGCCCGGCGTGCCCGGCCGCACCCATGGCCGCGCCAATTTGTTGTCGCGGGCATAGGGTTTGAAGCCGCCCTCGGGCACCGCATCCATAAATTGCACCGGAAAGGCCTCATAACCCGCCATATCGGGCACCTTCCACGGCTCTGCGGCGTTGGCGATATAGCCGTCGGTCAGCAACATCACCGGTGTCATATATTGGGTCGCTATCCGCACCGCCTCTATCGCGCAATCAAACGCATCGCCCGCTGACCGCGCGGCAATCACCGGCATCGGCGCGTCGCCATTGCGGCCATAGACGGCCTGATACAGGTCCGATTGCTCGGTCTTGGTTGGCAGGCCGGTCGATGGCCCGCCGCGCTGTGAATTGATGATGACCAGTGGTAGCTCAGTCATGATCGCCAGGCCCATAGCCTCGGTCTTGAGCGCGATGCCCGGGCCCGACGATGATGTGACGCCCAGGCTTCCCGCGTAACTGGCACCAATCGCCGATGCGATGGCCGCAATCTCGTCTTCTGCTTGAAAGGTCGTGACGCCATATTCCTTGAGGCCCGAGAGATAATGGAGGATCGACGACGCCGGGGTGATCGGATAGCCGCCAAAGAATATCATGAGATTGGCCAGCCCCGCCCCCGCGACCAGCCCGTAGGCAATAGCCTCTGCGCCGGTTATCGTGCGATAGAGGCCAGGCTCGGCGCTCGCCGCCGCGATATGATGTTGGTGGATGTGCCCGCCAAGCTCCACCGTCTCGCCATAGGCGTGGCCCGCGTTCAATGCAGCGATATTGGCCTCAGCCAGCTCGGGCTTTTTGGCAAACTTTGCCCTGAGCCATTTGACCAGCGGTTCGCGATCGCGGTCAAACATCCACAGCGCCAGGCCAAGCGTCCACATATTTTTGCAACGCAGCGCATCCTTGGTGCCAAGGCCGAACGGCTTCACCGCCGCTAATGTCAGCTGCGATATGTTGATCGGGATCAGCTGCCACTTGGCGAGGCTGCCATCGCTCAGCGGGCTAACGTCATATTTGGCCTTTGCGAGGTTGCGGTCGCTAAATTCGCCCTCATCGGCGATAATCAACCCTCCGATTTTGAGTGCGCCGACATTGGTTTTCAGCGCCGCCGGGTTCATTGCCACCAAAATATCGGGCGCGTCGCCCGCCGTATCAATCTCATCTGAGCCAAAGTTTATCTGGAATGCCGACACGCCGAACAGCGTCCCCTGCGGCGCGCGGATTTCTGCTGGAAAATCGGGAAAGGTCGCCAGGTCATTGCCGCTCAACGCGGTGGAGAGGGTAAATTGCCCGCCGGTCAACTGCATGCCATCGCCCGAATCGCCCGCAAAACGGATAACCACCGATTCTTTTGAAGCTATGCCTGCTGTCTGTTCTGATGTTGTCAGGGTTGACGATGCATTCCCGATAGTGTGCGCGGCTGACGCCATTGTTCTTGGCTTCCTGAACCAGTTTCAAAATTATACCCGTCCCTACGCTCCCTTTGCATAAGAGGCCAAATAGATTTTGTTCGCCACGATAAAAAAAGCTGCGCTATGGAGAGCGGATGCTTGATTTTACCCACCTCCCCTATCGCCCCTGCGTTGGCATCATGCTGTTGAATGCCAAAAAACGGGTTTTTGTCGGTCAGCGTATCGATACGCACAGCGATGCCTGGCAGATGCCGCAGGGCGGCATAGACGATGGAGAAATCCCGCATGACGCGGCTTTGCGCGAATTGGGCGAGGAAACGGGCATTGATGCTGCGCATGTCACCATAGTCGCACGCTCGCCAACCGAGCATTTTTACGACCTCCCCTCCGATCTTGTTGGTAAAATGTGGGGCGGGCAATTTCGCGGGCAACGGCAGCACTGGTTCCTGATGCAATTTCACGGCAGCGATGACGCGATCAGCATTGCGACCCCGCACCCTGAATTTCGCGCCTGGCAATGGGTGGAGCCGCATCTCATTCCAGAGTTGATTGTCCCGTTCAAGCGCGATCTTTACGCTGCATTGGTCAATGAATTTGCCCCCCATTTCCGCTGATCAGCTGTATGCCATCGCGCTGGGGAGCAATAGATGCCATGGCCTGCATGGTCGGCCAGCCGCGATTATCGATGCGGCTATCACCGCCCTGGGCCAGGCGGACATCGCGATTATTGCGACCGCGCCCACGCACAGCTCATCGCCGATTGGGCCGTCAAAACGGCGCTTTGCCAACAGTGTGATCGTGATCCAAACGCCGATGAGCCCGCCCATATTACTTGGGCAGTTAAAGCAAATCGAGCGGCAATTTGGGCGGCGTGGCGCCCGGCGCTGGGGGCAGCGCGTGCTCGACCTCGACATTATATTATGGAGCGGCAGGCTGTGGCAAACGCCGGAGCTCATGATCCCGCATCCGCATTGGCGCAGCAGGCCATTTGTTCTGGGCCCATTGAACGCGATAGCGCCGCACTGGCGCGATCCTGTCAGCGGATTGCGCGTTCGGCACATTGCTGTGCGGCAAAACAGGCCCAATCCCGTAAAGCACCGTTGACGCTTGGGCTACATCGCTCTAGGGGGTGCGCCTCAATACCGTTTTGGCATTGCCCAAGTGGATTTGGGGCCCTTAGCTCAGTCGGTAGAGCAAATGACTTTTAATCATTAGGTCGCTGGTTCGAGCCCAGCAGGGCTCACCATTTCCATAGTCGCAACGAACCAGCGGTTTTTCATCGCGGATTCACCAGTGAATCCTTGGCGGTTCGAGCCCAGC
>JBEBJX010000026.1:0-26507 GCA_040079655.1 Sphingopyxis sp.
CGCCGCGCCGATCGACATTTCCTGATAGCAGTGGAGCATCGCATCGGCGAACATGCACGATACTCTGCTGAAAGGCGGCGGCATTGGGCCAACTTTTACGACGATTTTGCGGGTTTGCTGGCACTCGTTGCCGGATTGGTCATCCTCTCGCGTTTGCCGTTATTTGCGGCCTATGTCGAACCGGGCTGGCTAGGCATCGCCTCTCCGCTGGCGCTGGCGCTGGTGGCGTTCTTGTGGCTAGCGCTTCATTCCTCGCTGCGGATCAGCACCAATTCGCCGATCAGCAGGAAGAGGGCAAATGGCCCCCATGCTGCGAGCAGCGGAGGATAGGCCCCCAAATTGCCCATCGACAGCCCGAAATTGTCGGCAACGAAATAGGCAAAGCCCAACCCCATGCCAATGATCGCGCGGATCAGCAATTGCCCTGAACGTGCCAGCCCGAACCCAGCGACTGCGCCAAGCAGGGGCATCAAAACCGCCGATAATGGCCCGCTTATTTTGTGATAAAGCGCAGTCTCTAGCGATTGCGTGGGGCGGCCAGCCGCTTTGAGTTCGGTGATGGCGCTGCGCAGCGCAAAATAATCGAGGCTGTCACCTTTGACGTTGGCAAGGGTGAATCGATCTGGTGGCACCCCGCGCCCGGCAACGATGGCACCGAGTTGTTCAACGCGGCCCGTCTGCACATCATAGCGGCGGGCATTGGTCAATTGCCATCCATCGGCGCCATAGGTGGCGGTTGCCGCTCGAACGATGCTATTGATACGGGCGTCCGAACGCTCGAAAACCTCTATACCTTCGAGTGTGGCGAGGCTGCCCCGTCCGCGCACGCGCGTGGCGTGGATCAAGGCATCGTCGGATCGCACCCAGACATTGCTGTGCACCCCGCTATCCACAGGGACGCGGGCATATTCTGCTTTTTGCCAGGCTGAAAGTGTGGCGGTGGATCGTGTGACGACGCGCTCGTTAAAGGCAAAGCTGATGCCCGCCACGGCCAGACTGGCCAGAAATAGCGGTGCCAATATCTGATGCGCCGAAAGGCCACCCGATTTCATCGAGATGATTTCACTATTCTGGTTAAGCGTGACTAATGTTACCAATGTTCCAAGCAATACCGAGAAGGGCAGAAAGCGCGCAATAATCTGTGGCAGCCTGAGCGCTGAATAGCGCCAAACATCGGCATTACTGTTGCCGGGGACGGCCAATATTTTTCCACTTTCACCAAGCAGGTCGAGCGTTTGCAGTACCAGAGCCAGCATGGCTAAAATGACGAAACTCCGCAAAACGAACATCTTTCCGACATACCAACTCATTGTAGGAGAAGGAAAAAAACTAGGGCCGCCGCTCATGAAGCATTCCTCGCCATATCGCGTATCCACGGCAATTTGCGCCACAATTTGCCAAATGCGGCAGCCAATTTAGCAAAGCTGCGCTCCAACGCGCCGATGGGCTGGCCGCCAGGAACGTTTGCCAGCGTATGAAACATCCATAGCGTCAACGCGACAAAGCCTATGAATGGGATCCATAGCGCGAAAAATGGGTCAATGCCGCCCTGAGCCCCGAAATCTTCGGCATATTCATTGATTTTGTGCTGTGTAACCAACATCACGATGGCGAGAAAAATACCGAGCGCCGATGTTGACCGTTTGGGCGGCACAGCGAGAGAAATGGCGAGCAAAGGTAGGATGAACATCGAGGCAACCTCGACCAGGCGGAAATGAAAATTAGCACGGCTTTCAAGCCGCGTCGCCAATGGTGTGGCACTATCATTACCAACACGGGCGAGTTCGGGAATGGTCAATTCGCGATCAGCCCCGCCGCGCCTTCGAAAGGCTTCTATTTTGGGCAAGTCGATCGGTAGGTCGTGCGAGGAAAAATTCAGAACGCGCGGCGTGGTAAAGCGTGGGCCATCATGGACCAGCATCCCATCGGTAAGACGCAATACAATTGTATCAGGGTCAGCGGTGGCAAGAAATTGCCCCTCGCGCGCACTGGCCGATATGCTTTGCCCATTGGACCTGGTCGCATGGGCAAAAATGCCCGACAAGTTATGCCCTTCCTCGCTGCTGCTTTCGACCCGCAATGTCACGCGGTTGCCAAGGCTCGTAAACTCACCGACTTTAATCGATGCGCCGAGTGCGCCTGAACGCAATTCAAATCGCAATCCTTCGTAGGCGTATCGGGCCACTGGCTGGACATAGCCGACAATGACAAGGTTGAGCGCTGCCAGCGCAATTGCATAGGCATAGGGCGCCTTAAGCAATTGGCCATAGCCAAGGCCAACCGCACGCATCACATCTATTTCAGATGTTACAGCCAGCCGGCGAAAGGCAAGGAGAATGCCGAGTGTCAGGCCGATAGGTATGCCCAGCGACAAATATTCTGGGATAAGGTTGGCAAGCATGCGCCAAACCACGCTGACCGGCCCGCCCTCTGTCGCTACGAAATCAAGCAATCGCCCCATTTTTTCGAGAACGAGCAGCATCGCCGACAGTATCAGTGTCGCAAGCAGCGGCACCGCGATCAGTCGTGCAATATAGCGGTCGGCTGCGGACCAGGAAAAAAAACGCAACAGCATCGTCACTCCAAGTTCAGGAATAAGGCGGTTAGCGCAAAGCTATCTCGAGCGAAAGCAGCCATTCATATTATCATCATTATGGCGCGACATATCTTACCCCAATTTTGCCGCAAATGGGTGCGATAAGCCAAGCGGCTGATTTGGGGTGGTTGCCTTGTCCTGCCGATATGGTCTGCGGGATACCACTGGAGTGACTTGGAAATGAAGAAATTGGCTGGTTTTACAGCATTGGGCGGAGTGATCGCCGGGATTGCAGTTTCTGCAGCGGCGACCTCGATTGGCCCACATGCAGAGCGATGCGATGGCGGCGAAGCGTCGGTTATCGTCAATGTTACGGGCTTTCGTGTTCGCACAGGCAGCGTCAGAGTTCAGCTATATGTTGCAAACCCGCGCACATTCCTTGAACGCCGGGCCTGGTTGCAACGGATCGATGTGCCGATGACGCGCGCCGGAGACATGCCGATTTGCGTTCCGGTTAGCGCCGCCGGGCGCTATGCGATCTCGGTCCGGCACGATGCCAATGGCGATGGGCGCAATGATCGCGGTGATGGTGGCGGCTTTTCCGGCAACCCCGATGTCAGCATTATTGACCTTGCCTTGCATCGCAAACCCAGCCTTGCCCGCGTTGGGTTTCAGGTCAACGATGCGCCGGTGCGGGTCAATGTCATCCTCAACTATGTTCAGGGCACTAGTTTTGAACCGATCGCACGGAATTGAAAGGTTAGTATATAGCAATGGTCGCGGTTGCTCTTCTGTCGAATCCACGCTCGACGGGCAACCGCGCCTTGCTGCCGCGTATTCGAGAATATTGCTCGCACCATCCTGATATATTCCACTATGAGGTTGAGCATGTCGATCAAATCGGTGCGGCGGTAGCATCTATTGCTCTGGTCAAGCCGCGGGTGATTGCGATTAACGGTGGCGATGGCACTGTCCAGGCCGCTTTGACCGAGCTTTATGGTGGAGGGCATTTTACACCTGAGCTGGTGCCGCCTGTGGCTGTCCTTCCCAACGGCAAGACGAATTTGATTGCGCTTGACCTGGGGGCGAGCGGTGATCCCTTAATGGCATTGGAATCGGTTTTGGCGCTCGCCCGCGGGACCATGGCGGGGCATATTGTTGAGCGTGAGCTTATCTCGCTCTCAAACAGCAGCACGAACCGACCGGTGCTTGGCATGTTTTTGGGTGGAGCGGGCCTTGCCGATGTCATCCTTCATTGCCGTGATCGATTATATCCGCTGGGGCTGCCCAATGTTGTCGCGCATGTTCTGGCGGGCATTTGGGCTGTTGCTTCTATGATTCCTGGTTTGCGCCGCTTTTTCAATCGTGAACAAACACCTGTGACTGTAACGATGCAACGTGGCGGCGCGCTTTATGGCCGATTTTCAGTGCTGATCGTCACGACATTGGAACGATTGCTGTTCAATGCCGCTGCTGGCGATGGCCATCAGGTGGGCCAAATGAAATTGCTGGCTGTCAATGCTGACATTCGATCATTATTAGGCCTGTTGCGCGCAGCCATCCGGGGCAGGCTTGGCACAAATGAAACGGCAGGGCTCCATTTTCGGCAGGGTGATCTGATCTGTATAGACGGAGATCGGTCGAGCGTTATCCTTGATGGCGAATTATTTCATGCGACCACCGGCCACCCCATCACCTTGCAGGCGACATCGCCCGTGCCATTTCTCAACCTTGCCGCCTGAATTTGGGCGAGGTTGCTATGAAACTCAGGGATTTGGTCAGCGGCGAATTATCGCAACCTGTCTTGACGCCAGTGTCGGCGATGGCGGCGGCGATAGCAGCGCTTCACCCGGGCTCGCGGGCGGTGTTGTTCTATGGTTCATGCCTGCGTGAGGCAAAGCTCGATGGCTTGATGCTCGATTTCTACCTGATTGTGGCGGATTACCGAACTGCCTATGATGCTCGCTGGCTGGCCTTGGCCAACCGCCTGATCCCGCCCAATGTATTTCCCTTTGTGCATGGCGGCTTCAGCGCCAAATATGCGGTGTTGAGCGAGGCGGACTTTCACCGCCTGTGCGGGCCTGAAACGCGCAATGTTTCGGTGTGGGCGCGCTTTGCCCAGCCATCGCGCCTGGTATGGGCGAGCGATGATGCAGCGCGCGAACGGGTGGTGAGCGCGGTGTCCCGCGCCGCACCGACCTTGCTGGCTGCGGCACAATCGATAGATGGTGAAACGCCGCTTGATTGGTGGCGGCGCGCATTTGCGCTCACCTATTCGGCGGAATTGCGGGCGGAGCGGGCGGCACGCGCGAGTTCGGTGGTCGATGCCGACCCCGAACGCTATCAACGGTTCAGCCCAGCGGCGATGGCACCGATCCCCATCGGTGCGCGTGGCGGCGGCTGGGCGCGGCGGCGGCTGGAAGGCAAGGCGCTGTCGGTTCTGCGACTGGCCAAGGCGACATTCACCTTTGCCGGTGGGATCGACTATCTGGCGTGGAAGATCAATCGCCACGCGGGCACGCAAATTGTGATTTCACCATGGCAACGGCGACACCCGATATTGGCCGGTATCATGCTGGTGCCGCGATTATTGGGGCAGGGTGCTATCAAATGAGCGGCTCCGACACCTATGACATTTGCGTCATCGGCGGCGGGATTAATGGCGCGGGTATTGCGCGCGATGCGGCGGGGCGCGGTGCGCGGGTGCTGTTGGTTGAGCGCGGCGACCTGGCGCAAGGAACATCATCGGCATCGACCAAGCTGATCCATGGGGGGCTGCGCTATCTGGAGCATTATGAGTTTGGCCTGGTGCGCGAGGCGTTGAGCGAGCGTGAAAAATTATGGGCCATAGCGCCGCATATCATACACCCGATGCGCTTTGTTCTGCCTTATCGCGCGGGGTTGCGGCCGCGATGGCTGCTGCGGCTTGGGCTGTTTTTATACGACCATATCGGCGGGCGAAAATTGCTTGCGCCAACGCGCAGCATCACCCTCGCTCGGCATGCCGCCGGCGCGGCGTTAAAAGCCGAGTTCAAAGTTGGTTTTGAATATTCGGATGGTTGGGTGGATGATGCGCGGTTGGTGGTGCTCAATGCCCGCGATGCGGCAGATCGCGGGGCGACCATCCGCACGCAAACCGAGGTTTTGGCGCTGGCCCGTGTCGGCGCTGAATGGCATATTGACACTAACAAAGGCGTATTTCGCGCGCGGGCCATCGTCAATGCGGCTGGGCCGTCTGTGCTATCACTGTTTGAACGGGCGCAGTCTGTCTCCCGCCATAAATTACGGCTGGTGCGTGGGTCGCACATCGTTGTGAAGCGGCTGTTCGATCATGACTATAGCTATTTCTTTCAGCTTCCCGATGGCCGAATCTTTTTTGCTATTCCCTATCAGGGCGACTTCACACTCATTGGCACGACCGACCGTGACCACCCTGATGCCGGCGAGAGGCCATGCGCCAGTCGCGAGGAGATTGGCTATTTGTGCGACGCCGCGAACGGCTATTTTCAACAGCAAATCACGCCCGCCGATGTGGTTTGGACCTATAGCGGCATTCGCCCCCTGATCGAGGATGGGTCAGGCAAGCCAGAGGCGGCGACGCGCGGATATACGTTTGAGATTGACGGCGGCGATGATGACAAGGCGCCGATGCTCTCTGTGTTTGGCGGTAAGATTACGACCTATCGCCACCTCGCGGCAGAAGCTGTGAGCCAGCTTGCGCCATGGATTACCGCTTTGGATGGCGATGATTGGACCGCAACACGCTCGCTCCCCGGCGGTGATTTCGCGGTGACGGGCTTTGCCGATTTACGAGCCAAGCTGTCGCGCGATTATCCATTTCTGGGCAAAATTACGCTTGATCGCATCGCCCGCGCTTATGGCACAGGCGCTTGGGTCTGGTTGGGCGAGGCGAGGTCGCTCGAAGCACTCGGCACGGATTTTGGCGCTGGGTTAAGCGCAGCCGAGGTGAATTATCTTGTGACTCGCGAATGGGCACAGTGCGCCGATGACATATTGTGGCGACGGAGCAAGCTTGGGCTGTATATCAAGCCAGAGCAAATCGCCGCGCTGGACGGTCATATTGCCGCGCAAATTGCGCAAAGCGAGCTAAAGTCAGCAATCGCATGATTGCGCCCAGCCTGATTTTCTGCGAACAGCCTGTCCAACCATTTCTCCGATACATGACGAAAGCCTTATATGACTCCCACTAAGGTCGAATCCAAAACCCCAACTCGTCTGATTGACCGAATTGTTCGCGGCATGGGCCCATGGGGCATGTTCATCAAAGGGTTTGTCAAACATCCGGTGATGGTGGGGTCGATTATCCCCTCGTCAGACCGTTTGATCGACCATATGCTGTCGCGGATTGACTGGGACAAGGTTGATCTATTTGTCGAATATGGCCCGGGGGTGGGCACTTTCTGCAAGCCCGTGCTTCAGCGCTTGCGCGGCGACGCGACCCTGATCGCCATCGACACCAACGCCGATTTCATTGACTATCTGGGGCGTGAGATCGCCGACAGTCGTTTCAAACCTGTTTTGGGTTCAGCTGCCGATGTCGAGGCGATTATCGCCGCGCATGGCTTTACCCATGCCGATCAGATGCTGTCTGGCCTTCCCTTTTCGACATTGCCCGATGGGGTTGGCCCAGCGATTGCTGCGGCAACACACCGCGCCTTGCGCCCGGGTGGCACATTCATGGTCTATCAATTCCGCAAGCGTGCCCGCGATTTCCTTGTGCCCCATTTCACCAATATCATGGATGCATTTGAATGGTGGAATGCGCCGCCCTGTTTCTTGTTCTGGGCGACAAAGGATGACGCATAGGGCCAGACCCTAATTCCGTTTTGGCAGGCCAAAGTTTAGTCGGCGCGTCACGCCATAGTCGATCACCCCAACCATGAGCCAGCTCAGCGCCCAGCGGATGCGGTTGAGCCATGTTGCGCGCGCCTTGTGGATATCATCGGTGACCATAGTCGATTGATGAGCCAGGTCCTGAATTAAGTCGCGGCATTTTTCGGCAAAGTCGGCATCGTCAATCCTCAGCATAAGCTCGACATTGACATAAAGGCTCCGCATATCGAGATTGGCGCTGCCGATGTAGGTAATATTATCGATCACGCAGATTTTGGTGTGGAGCAAGCTAGCGTCATATTCATATAGGCGCACTTGGCGTTTCAAAAGATAGGCGTAAAAAAGGCGTGATGCGCCCACCGTAGCGCCATTATCGCTTATGGCGGGCAGAATTAGCGATGTGCCTCCGCGCATGGCCAGCGCGCTCAATCGCCGCAAAAACCCCGCATTTGGCGAGAAATAGGCCATGGCAGCAGTCATGCTGCTCCCCAGGGATATATCCTGGCGCAGCTGCCGCGCCCATGGCGACAGGCGTGGTGTAGGCCCGCCAATCAACAGCGATAGCGCATGGCCATCGGAGTGAAACGAGCGGATCAGCTGACTGAGCGCTCGCCAACTCTGGTGCGGTTGTGCCATCCATTGTTCCAGCCCGTCGCACCAGCGCTGGCATGCTTCGACGGCGGGCCCCTCTATCAACAAACCCAGATCGCGCCAGCCACCCGGGTCGCTGCGCGGTGCGAAATAGGCATCGGCAATGTTGAACCCGCCCATCAGGGCGATTGCGCGGTCGAACACCGCTAATTTCTGGTGGTTGCGCACCAGATAGCGCCGAGACCAGCCGACGCCGAATCGCTGCACCACGCCACCCGCATCAATCAGCGGAGCGAAAAAACTCTGGGCTGTTTTGGATGACCCAAAATCGTCGATCGACAGATGGACTGTAACACCGCGCCCCGCTGCCCGCGCCAATGCCGTCATCACCGCCTGTCCAGCCGCGTCATTGGCAAAGTTATAGGTGATCATGGCTATGTGATTTTGCGCATTATCGATGAGTTTAAGCAGGGTAGCGAGGCGTTCCGGGCCAGATTGAATGACGCATAGGCGGTTGCCCGCAACATTCGCGGAGATATCGGCTGGTTCAATCTGTGTTTGATACCCACTTGCCATCATAGCGAAGGATAGCCGCGATATACCCATCCGCAAAGGTCAGTTTACATTGACTTTGTCGCTCTGGCCGATTAGGGCCCGCTTTCGAATATCCCATACCTTCCGTTTTTCCAAGGATGCACAGCGATGGCGCGCGTCACAGTAGAAGATTGTGTCGAAAAGATTCCTAATCGGTTCGACTTAGTGTTGTTTTCGGCGCAGCGCGCCCGCGAGATTTCCGAGGGTGCCGAATTGACGGTTGATCGTGATCGCGACAAAAACCCGGTTGTCGCCTTGCGCGAAATTGCCGAGGAAACCGTTCGGCCTGCTGATATGCAGGCTTCCTTGGTTGCTGGTTTGCAAAAAGTGGTCATCGATGATGATGAAACACCCGACGAAATCGGCTCAATCATGCGATCGGCCGAGGCGCTGCGCCTAACGGCTGCTGCGCCACCGCGCCCGACCGCCGGCATGGGCGATTACGACTGATAGCAATATCAGCGAAGCCAAAAGAGGGTCGAGGTAATTCTCGACCCTTTTTTGTGCTTGTATGGGGCGTTTAGGGTCTGAGGTTTGATTAGTCTGAGGTTGCTGGTTCAGCAGCCCGGCGCGGGCGTTTTCGTACCTGGGGGATTGAGCCGGCGTGCCCCTCTATCGCCTTGGGCTTGTCGGTCGCGGCGCTGTTGCGGTCAAGCGTCTCACCCGCCAGAACCTGTTTGGCCTCCTCGCCCGACAATGTTTCATATTCGAGCAACGCGTTGGCCAGCACATGAAGCTCGTCAATATTTTCCGTCAACACTTTGCGGGCGGTCGCTTCAGCCTCTTCGATCAATCCGCGCACTTCGCTATCGATGATTTTGGACGTCTCACCAGAGATGTTCGCGCGTCCGCCGCCGCCAAATGGGCCGTAATCTTCGTCATTTTTGTAACGTAACCAGCCAAGTTTTTTTGACATGCCATATTCGGTGACCATCGCACGGGCGATTGCGGATGCTTGTTGAATGTCGCTGGCGGCACCTGTGTTCAGCTCATCCTCGCCATAGATCAGCTGTTCGGCGATGCGCCCGCCAAATGACATGGCCAGGTTGGCTTTCATCTTGACCATATTGTGCGTCAAAACGTCTCGTTCTGGCAGGCTGAATGTGACGCCCAGTGCGCGGCCACGCGGTATAATAGTTACCTTGTGCAGCGGGTTGTTGCCCGGCACATGCATCAGAACCAATGCGTGTCCGGCCTCGTGATAGGCGGTCGCTTTTTTGTCCTCATCGGTCATGACCATCGATCGGCGCTCTGCGCCCATCATCACTTTGTCCTTGGCGTCCTCAAACTCGAGCATCGCCACCAGTCGCTTGCCGCGCCGCGCGGCAAGCAATGCCGCTTCGTTGACAAGGTTAGCGAGCTCGGCACCGGAAAAGCCTGGTGTGCCGCGGGCGATGGTGCGCGGGTCGACATCGGGCGCCAAAGGCGTTTTTTTCATATGGATGCCAAGGATTTTGATACGCCCCTCAATGTCCGGAAGCGGAACATGCACCTGCCGATCAAATCGGCCAGGACGAAGGAGGGCGGGGTCAAGCACATCCGGGCGATTGGTCGCTGCGATTATGATGATTCCCTCATTCGCCTCAAAGCCATCCATTTCGACCAGCAATTGGTTGAGGGTTTGTTCGCGCTCATCATTGCCATTGCCCATGCCAGAGCCGCGATGGCGACCCACGGCGTCGATTTCGTCAATGAAGACAATGCACGGTGCGCTTTTTTTGGCTTGCTCGAACATATCGCGGACGCGGCTTGCGCCAACGCCGACAAACATCTCGACAAAATCTGACCCAGATATGGTGAAAAAGGGCACCCCCGCCTCGCCGGCAATCGCGCGCGCCAACAATGTTTTACCGGTGCCAGGCGCGCCGACCAGCAACGCCCCCTTGGGTATGGCGCCGCCAAGCCGCGAAAATTTGGTCGGGTCTTTCAGAAATTCGACAATTTCTTCTAATTCTTCTCGGGCTTCCTCAATCCCTGCAACATCATCAAAGGTCACGCGCCCCTGTCGTTCGGTCAGCAATTTCGCCTTGGACTTGCCAAATCCCATCGCACCGCCGCCGCTGTTTTTTTGCACCTGGCGAAATATGAAATACCCCAGTCCAAGCAAGAGCGCGAAGGGTAGTATCTGGATTAGCAAGGCGGTCCAGATGCTCATTTGTTCAAGTTGGCGGCCGTCAAATTGCACGCCCTTGTCCGATAGCAATTTGGTCAATTCGGGGTCGCGGATCGGGTTGGTGGTAAAGCTCTCGCCATTGGCCAATTTTCCGGTGATGCGTGTTTCGCCAATAACAACTTCGCGCACGCCGCCCTGGGTAACACGCGAACGAAATTCGGAATAGGGTATAGCCTTATCCGTCTCAGCCGCATTTCCGCCGATCATTGAGGCGACCAACACCATCGTAAGTATGATAGCAGCCCAGATAGCCAAGCTTTTTAGCAAAGGGTTGCCGGCTGGTTGTTTGTCATCACCCACGCATTTTCTCCAAATATGGACTTGTCGCCTATGTAGGGTGGATGCGTGGCTTCTTCAACAAGTCACTGACCCAGATTGCGCGGCGGCGCGCGTCGTAATGTCCAATGGTCCGGCTGCGAGGGAAGGGGGCTGATACATGTATCCCCAATCATGGCAGATTTTTGTTGCGAGAGAGCGGCTATTGCTCGGGTCATAATAATGCCGCGCGGCGGCGGGCGATCCGGCTCAATCAGCGAAAGTGCGGCGCACATCAGTCGTCGGCGCAGCTCATTTGGCAAATCTGATACATCAATGGTGACGAAGTCACTTTGCGTTTTCATGCGCCTGGCTATTACAGTGCGCATCGCCCACTCTAACGCCTCCTCTGCTTCGCCAAGCGCACACGCGCTAAGGGCGGCAGCTTGCGGGTCAAGTAGGTCGCTGTCGGCCAGTAGTTTGCGCACTCTGGCGCGGTCGAACCGATCATCACGGTTGCTGGGATCGTCGATCACGGCCCACCCGCGTTGTTGCGTCAACGCCCCAAGCGCGCTGCGCCGAATGTGGAGCAATGGCCGCAAGATATGGCCTTGCCGTGCGCGAATGGCGGAAAGGCCGGCGACGCCGCTGCCACGGTTGATCCGCATCACCATGGTTTCCAGCTGATCATCGGCATGGTGTGCTGTCATCACCCAGTCGAGAGCATTTTCGGCCCGCCATTGTTCGAGCAAGTGATAGCGGGCCGAGCGCGCCGCCGACTGAAGACTGCCTGTGATGGGGATGTCGGGGGTTAAAATCGAGTGCGGGACAGCAATCTCGGCGCAAATATGCGCGACATGTGATGCCTCGCCCGCGCTTTCATTGCGCAGCTGATGATCAACCGTTGCCGCAGCGACGCGCCCGGGAAACGCCTCGGTTGCGATGGCAAGTAGAGCCAGGCTGTCCGCTCCCCCCGAAACGGCGATACCAAATCGGGCTGTTGCGGTGTCCCCGTCAATGAGTGCTGCTGTGGCCGCAATCAGCGTGGCAGCGCTAAGGGGCGGATCAGCAACCTGCGGTGCCACGAGCGGTCGCGACTTGCGCCTTTAGACCTGCCGAGGCGGTTTCGCCATAGACGTTGGTAAACTCGTCAAATGTGCGGCATGCATCGGTGCGTCGATCAAGGCGGATCAACGCCATGCCCATAAAATAGACGCTGTCGGCGGCGCGCTCGCCGCGCGGGCGGTTGCGATAATTGTCATATAATACGCGGACGGCCAGGCTTGGCTGGGCATTGTCGAGATAGGCGCGGCCCAATAAATTGCCAGCATAGCTGGCCCGGCGATGGTTCGGATGTGTATCAAGAACACGTTGCAGCTGTGCCTGCGCTTCGGGGTAGAGGCGGGCTTCCCACAGGCGATAGCCATAGAGATAGGCGTCTTCGGCTGCGTTGCCGGTGGAGGGAACCTCGATCGCGGCGACCTGGGCGCGCCGCGCCGCATTGGCAGGCGGCGGCATTGTTGCGGGGGCTGTTGTGGTCGGGCGCGGGGCCGCTGTTGATGGCGTTGCCCGTGGTGCAGGGGTTGGTGTAGTCCTTGCCACAGGGGTGGTTGCAGGGCGAGGAGCTGGCGTAGCTGCGACAGGCGTGGGGGTGGGCGCCGTCCTTGCCGCAGGCGGGGTTGCGGAGCGCGCTGCTGCTGGTGTGGCTGTAGTCGTGGCTGTGGGGGTTGCCGTTTCGCTGGATTCCAGCGTGTCCAATCGCCCATCCATTTCGGTGCGCAATCGGGCAATACTGTTGTCTATCTCGCGCTGATGAAAGCCCTGCTGCTCGACTTGCCCAGTCAACCGCGCGAGCTGAGCCTCCAGCGCATCTAGCCGCGCGGCCATATCTGCGGCGTTGGAAGCCCCGCCGCCCCCTGGTGTCGCCACGCTTGTGGGCGGGCCAGATTCTGGCGTGATGAGGCCATTTTCAGAGCCTGGGAATACGCGCCGCTGGACAGCGCGCAGCTCGCGTTCGAGCCGATCAACACGTTGTGCGGTGGCGGCGCTATTATCCTGCGCCACCGATGCCGGGGCCATCAAAAAAACCAGCGATGCGGCACTGGCAAGCAACAGCGAATGTTTGACCATGATACAGCCTATCCTATCTTTGCGGGATTGGTGCGGGGATTGGTGTGGGAATTGCGGCGGGTTGGCTGGCTGGCGGATTAAGCCGCTGCGAGAGCGATGCGCTATCCAGCGCAACGCCGCTCACGACAGCGTCATTGGCGCCCAATTGCGGCAAACGTGTATCGCCGATCAATATTCGCAGCGATTGTGGTCGGCCAGTGCGCAATGTGAGTGCGCGTTGCCCTGGTTTGACGGTGTAAAATTCACCGCCATCAAGCGTTAGATCAAACTGACTGCGCCCTTGTGCGTCCTCAAGGCTGAACCAGACTCGCTCACTAGCGGCTATACGCACAGGGGCGTCGCTGGCCAGCGCGACGGACATGGCGACCGCGGGCGGCACGGCGGCTTGCCCTGTGTCTGTCGTTGGCGAAGGCACGGCCGCTGTCGGTGCCGCTGTCGTTTCCGATTGAGCGGAAGGGGGCGGCGGTGCTTCGCTGGGCGGGCTCATCGAAAGTGATTTCCACACCAGATAGGCGACCACCATGGCGAGCGCGATGCCAGCGGCGACCCATGCCAGGGCGCGTGTGGGAACACGGTCGCTCGCTACGGGTTCAAACTGGTCCATGGCAAAAGACAGCGGCGGCGTGATCGCTTGTGGCACTGCGCCAATTTCAGCAGCGATAGCATTGGCATCCAGGCCGACGGCCTGCGCAAATGTGCGCGCAAAGCCAATGGCATAGGGTCCGGCTGGTAATTCGCCCAGGGCATTGCGTTCCAGAGCATCGAGCATTCGAGTGGGAACGCGTGTTAATGCAGAAATGTCAGCGAGGGATTTTCCAGCAGCCTCGCGCGCTGCGCGTAATTTTTCACCGGCGGTCGTTTCGACCTGTCCGGATTCAGTGGCGACCTCTTCCATCTCCAACGGGATTCTCCTTTTGCCCATTCGCCTTTTGCGATGCGCCATTATGAAAGCAAATGCGCGTAAATACTAGCCATAATGCGCACAGAGCGGTTAAGGTCAGGTCCTAATCTCCCAACTCGACACCCTGCTCACCACCCCATTTTGCGAGCTGGGCTCTGGCATCATTGGCCCCGGTCGAAACGAGCATATTCATGAGGGGCGTCAATTGCTCAATGTTGAGGCTGCGGACCATTGCCTTGACAGGTCCAACCCCCGCCGGGCTGATCGACAAACGGCGCAAACCAAGTCCGAGCAGCGCCATGGCTTCCAGGGGTTTTCCGCCCATTTCCCCACACACGCCAACCGAAACCTTGGCCGCATCGCATTGGTCAATGACCCGCTTGAGGAACCTTAAAATGGCGGGTGACAGCCAGTCATACCGCTCGGCAAGCCGCGGATCTGCGCGATCGGCGGCGAATAGAAATTGCGTTAAATCATTGGTACCAATCGAGATAAAGTCCAGATGCGGGAGCAATATGTCCAGCATTTCGGCCAAAGCCGGAACCTCCAGCATCACCCCATAGCGGATGGCGTTGGGCAATTTTTTGCCGCGCCGCGCCAGCCAATTGCGTTGTTGCACAAAGATGTCACGGGCGGCTTCAAACTCCCATGGCTCGCCAACCAGCGGGAACATGACATTGAGCGTGCGGCCCGCTGCGGCTTCTAACAGCGCGCGTGCCTGCGCCTTCATCAACCCCTCGCGCGACAGGGCAAGCCGCAGCCCGCGCCACCCCATCGCCGGATTTTCTTCGACAATATCCTGGCGCATATAGGGCAGGGCTTTGTCGCCGCCGATGTCGACTGTGCGAAATATGACCGGGCGCAGGCCCGCCGCGTCGAGCACATCACGATAAAGCCGCTGCTGGCGTTCGCGCTGTGGCAGCGTGGCCGAAACCAGGAACTGAAATTCGGTGCGGAACAAGCCGATACCGTCGGCACCGCTCAGGTCTATCGCCGGCAAATCTTCGCGTAATCCCGCGTTGATCATCACCTCAATACGCTGATTGTCGATCGATATCGGCACCGCGTCGCGCATGGAGGCGAACCGCTCGCGGCGTTTTTGCGACAGGCTGAACTGGGTTGCAAAGGCATCCTGGGTCGAGGATGACGGGCGCACATGAACAATATTGCGCGCGACATCCAGCAGCAATGGGTCGCCCTCGCTCGTCACATGGCGGATATTGCGAACGCGGCCCAGCACCGGAATGCCCATGGCCCGCGCGACAATGATGACATGCGCGGTCAGTGACCCTTCCTCCAGGATCACGCCTTTCAGCCGTCGTCGATCATATTCGAGCAATTCTGCCGGGCCCAAATTGCGCGCAATCAAGATCGAGTCATGCCGTAAGCCCATTTGTGCTGCGGTGCTCATTTGGCCCGACACAATACGGATCAGCCGGTTCGACAGATCTTCGAGATCGTGCATACGATCGCGCAGCAGCGGATCGTCTATCTGGCGCATACGCATACGGGTGCGTTGCTGGACCCGCTCTACCGCGGCTTCGGCGGTTAGGCCGCTGTCGATCGCTTCGTTTATGCGCCGCGACCAGCCCTCGTCATAGGCGAACATCTTGTACATTTCGAGCACTTCATCATGCTCGCCGCCGCCGCCAAATTCGGCCTGACTGGCCATGCGGTCGATTTGTTCGCGCATTTTTGTGAAGGCAGAATAGATGCGGGCGCGCTCGACCTCGATATCTTCGGCGACCGTTTGTTCGATGATGACACGCGGTTGGTGAAACACCGCAACCCCGCGCGCCATTCCGTCAACCAATTTCAACCCCGACAGGCTTTGGGGGCTTTGATCGGCCGAAACACCAGCATGGCTGTGCTCGTCGATCAGATTGGCATTGGCGATCAGCTCTGACAGCACCAAAGCCACGGTTTGCAGCGCTTCAATCTCAATCTCATCATAACCGCGCGACGCAGCATGCTGAACACAAAGCACCCCGACCGCGCGTTCAAGCCGGATGATGGGCACGCCGGCAAAGCTGTGAAACTGCTCCTCCCCCGTTTCGGGCCGATAGGCATAGTCGGGATGCGACGATGCTTCATCGAGGTTTAATGTCTCGATGTCCGCCGCGATGGTGCCGACCAATCCCTCGCCCAGCGCCAATTTGGTGACATGGACCGCCGATTGATTGAGGCCGCGTGTGGCGAAAAGTTCGAGCACCCCGTCGCGCAGCAGATAAATTGAGCACACTTCGCTGTGGAGCGCCTCGCCAATCAATTGCGCAGTGCTGTTGAGTTTGGCCTGTGCGTTCGCGCTCGTGGCCATGACACCGCCAAGCCCACGCAATATTTCGCGTGCGGCCTGGGCTGCGCTCGATGGGGGGGGAGGGGCTGTGGTCATCGCTCTACTTGCTAGCAGAATATGATCGGCCCCGCCAACGCCCTATTATCGGAGGGGCAAGATTATCGGGATCAGGGGTTGCGCAATCGCCATGCGGCAAGGTCGCTGCGATACCGGTCATAGGCGTCGTAAAAATTGACGAAAGGCTGATCGAGTTCGGGCAAGCGGGCCGCCGCAAAGGGCATGATCATTGCCGTTGGCTCAGCCGCCGCCAGCGCCATCACGCTGGTAGCGGTGCGGCAAAAATCGGCCAGCACCGGGGGCTGTGCAAAATAATTGTAGAGCCTGGTGGACAGCGCGTCGCGCGCGGCAATGCCGTTGGTGCCATTGCGGCGGCCCTGATCGGCAATCACCCAGCGCTCGGCGCGCGAATTGGCGGCGTTATTGGCATTCAAAAAGCGCGTGTAATTGGCGACGAGCGCAGCCTCGTTGGGCCCGCGACAATTGAGCGCGGCGACGTTTAGCGCGATGCGCATCTGCCACAGCGATTGTTCAGGGCCATGACCCACATTGAGCGTCATGCGGCGGCCGGTCGCATCGGCAGCGGGAATGTTCAGCGTCGGTGCGGCGCTGTTTGGCGGCGTAGGCATGGCCATCGGTGCGGGCGCCGGGGCGACGACAACAGGCGGCGGCGTGGGGCGCGGCGGCGGCGGCGGCGGGGCACAGGCGGCGACGCCCATAATCAAAACCATCGCAGCAGAGCGTTTCATCATTTTGACCGTTTTTATGCTGTCAGATTGCATTACCATCATTACCATCACTCGTTTTCCCGACCCATATTATGCGCTATTTTATGTCGATGTGCACCATGCGTTTCAACGGCTTAACAATTTATTTATTCCGCTTTGTCGCTTTTTGCCTAAGCTTGGCGCGATGCGAGCGCATATTCTGCCTCATCATTGAGCAAAGCAATGATGTTTGCAACGGGCTGTTCATCCAAAACCATGCCCACCGATTGCCCCGCCATCAGCGATCCATGCTCGACATCGCCGTCGATCACCGCACGGCGCAACGCACCCGCCCAATAGCTTTCGATCTCGATCTGCGCCGCCGCCATGTCGATCAGGCCACTGTCGAGCCGCGCCGCGATTTCGCGCTGTCTGGCGGTGAAAGCCTCGGTGCCGGCGTTTTTGAGCGCGCGCACCGGGATGACCGGTAATCGTGGGTCAAGCTGCACACTCGCCACCGCATCGCGCGCCGCCGCGCGGATGAATGCGCGTTTGAAATTGGGGTGGGCGATGCTCTCATTCGCACAGACAAAGCGTGTGCCAAGCTGCACCCCCGCTGCGCCCATCTCCAGATAAGCGGCAATCGCTTCGCCGCGGCCGATGCCGCCGGCGACGAATATCGGCACCTCGGCGGCCATATGCGGTAATATTTCCTGCGCCAGCACGCTGGTGGAAACCGGGCCAATATGACCGCCGGCCTCGTTTCCCTCTATCACCAGCGCATCGACGCCGTGGCGCACCAGTCGCCGCGCCATCGCCAGAGTTGGGGCAAAGCAGATCAGCCTGGCACCTGCGCGCTTGATCGCCTCGACACTGCCCGCTGGCGGCAGGCCACCAGCCAGCACAATATGACTGACGCTATGCGCTGCGCACACCGCGATATGGTCGAACAGCGCGGGATGCATGGTGATAAGGTTGACGCCAAACGGTTTGGCGGTCAGCGCCCTGGTCGCGGCAATTTCGGCATCGAGCAATGCGGGCGTCATCGCCCCGCACGCGATCACGCCGAACCCGCCGGCATTGCTGATCGCCGCCACAAGGTTCCGCTCGCTGACCCACGACATCGCGCCGCACATAATCGCCCACTCGCTGCCGAGCAGCGCAGTGCCGCGCGTCATATGGGCAGAGAGAGCGGGATAGCGCGTCAAGCGGCGTCGGCATCCAGCCCATAAGCGGTGTGGAGCACCCGCACCGCGAGCTCGGTATAATCCTCCTCGATCAGCACACTGACCTTGATCTCGCTGGTAGAGATGGCTTGGACGTTGATGCCGCGGCCCGCAAGCGCGGCAAACATGGTGGCCGCGACGCCCGCATGGCTTTTCATGCCAACGCCAACCACCGATACTTTGGCGACATTATTTTCGTGGATGACGCGGTTATAGCCGATCTCGCCCTTTTCGGCGTCAAGAATGTCGAGGCTTCGCGCCAGATCGGCGCGCGGCACGGTGAAGGTCACGTCGGTTTCGCCCTTGTCGCGCCCGACATTCTGGATAATCATATCGACATTGATCGCGGCATCGGCGAGCGGGCCAAAGATGTTGGCGACCGCGCCCGGCCTGTCGGGCACACGGGTGAGGGTGATTTTCGCCTCATTCTTGTCATAGGCGATACCGGTGATGAGCTGGCGTTCCATCTGATGTTCCTCAATCTCTTCGTCACTGACGATTAATGTGCCGAGAAGGGGCGTGGCGTTTTGCTGCGCATCAAGGTCGACAAAACTCGACAAAACGCGAACCCGCACGCCCAATTTCATGGCGAGGCCGACCGATCTTGTTTGCAGCACCTTGGCCCCGACGCTGGCCAGTTCGAGCATTTCCTCGTAGGTCACATAGTCGAGCTTGCGCGCGCGCGCGACAATGCGCGGGTCGGTGGTATAGACGCCATCGACATCGGTATAGATGTCACAGCGTGACGCGCCGATGGCTGCGGCAACGGCAACCGCCGACGTGTCAGAACCACCGCGCCCCAGCGTGGCTATGCGGCCATCGGTCATCCGTCCCTGAAACCCTGGAATCACAGCGACCTGGCCGCCCGCCATTGCCGCGATGAGGCTGTCGGTTTCGATGCTGGCGATACGTGCCTTGGCGTGGGTTTCCTCGGTAGCAATCGGCAGCTGCCAGCCGAGCCAGCTGCGCGCCGGCACGCCCATTGCCTGTAATGTCAGTGCCAGCAGCCCGGCCGTCACTTGCTCGCCGCTGGCGACCACCACATCATATTCGGCAGGGTCGGCCATGGCGTTGGCTTCGCGGCAAAATTGAACCAGCCGATCGGTTTCCCCGGCCATGGCAGAGACGACGACGGCGACCTCGTCTCCCGCATCGACCGCGCGTTTGACAATAGCGGCAACGGTGCGGATCCGCTCGGTTCCGGCCATCGACGTTCCGCCAAATTTCATTACGATCCGCGCCATGGGCGCCTGTTAGGGTCGGGGGGCACGATGCGCAAGGTGTTGCGTTAATGAATACGAAGTTGCAGATGGGGGTTATGGCGATAACGATTAACAGCTCTGAAGCCGATCACTTCGGCAAGCTCGCCGCCGATTGGTGGAATCCGCGCGGCTCATCGGCGATGCTGCATCGGCTGAACCCGGCGCGGCTTGGTTATATTCGCACAGCCATTGATGCGCATTGGGGGCTCGACCATGCACTTCGGCGTCCATTGGCGGGGAAGCGCGCGCTCGATATTGGCTGCGGCGCCGGGCTGCTTGCCGAACCGCTGGCCAGGCTGGGCGCGGATGTGACGGGTGTTGATGCGGCGGCGGATAATGTCGCGGTGGCCCGCGCGCACGCGGACGGGCAGGGGCTGGCGATCGCCTATGCCCATGGCGATATTGGCGATGCGGCGTTTGCCGCGCCGCTTGGGCAGTTTGACCTCATCACGTCGATGGAGGTGATCGAACATGTCGCCGATCCTGCGGCCTTTATCGCGGCGCTTGCTGCGCGGATGGCCGATGATGGCCTGCTGATCCTCTCGACCCCCAATCGCACCGCGGCAAGCAAGCTATTGCTGGTCGAGGCGGCTGAACGGCTAGGCAGCGTGCCGCGCGGCACGCATGACTGGTCACGCTTCATCACTCCGGGTGAGCTGACCGCGATGCTGGCGGATGCTGGGCTTTGTGTCATCGATACCACCGGCCTTGGCCCCAGCCTCGCCACGCGCGGTTTTCGGACTGGCGGCACTATGGCGCTCGATTATCTGGTAACGGCAGTGCGCGCACAGAGTGATATGCCATTCACCAGCCCCGTTCGTCTTGAGTAGCCGCCATTCCTGAGCTTGCCGAAGGGGTGAAGCGGCGTATCGAAGGACCCTTCGATGAGCTGGGCTCAGCCATTCAGCTTCGCCCGCACTCAGGGCGAACCGCAGTTTATCGATCAAACGAGATCATCCTCAGATCCTCAAAAATTGACGTCGCCATAATGGGCAGGCGGCATCAATGGGCCCATCCTCTCGTCGAGCAAGGGCCGGAAGCTTGGGCGCGATTTCATCGCCGCATACCAATCATGCACCGTATCGTGCCCGGCCCAGTCGATCCCACCCAGATAATCTGCAACCGACAGATGCGCCGCGGCCGCGAAATCGGCCATGGTGATGGTGGCACCCGTCAACCAGCGATGATGATCGAGCGCAGTGCCAAGCATTTCCATATGCTCGTTCGCAGCGCGCATAGATTGGCGCAGCGCGGGCGCATCGGGAGGTTGGCGATAAAATAGTCGCTTGATCATTTTCTCCATCAACAGCGGCGCGCCGACTTCTGCGTAAAATTTGGTGTCGAACCAGGAGATCAGGCGGCGAATTTCGGCGCGCACAACCGCGCTTCCGGCATAAAGCGGCTTGGCGGGTTCGGTTTCCTCGAAATATTCGCAGATAGCGACAGAGTCTGCGAGCGTGATACCGCGCTCGCTATGGCGCATAGCAGGGGTGCAGCCCACCAGGTTGATGTCGCGAAAGCCAGAGCGATGCTCCCACGGATATTCGGAGACAAGGTCATAAGCCAAGCCCTTTTCGCCCAATAAGAGGCGGACTTTACGCGAAAAGGGACACAAAGGGAATTGATAGAGTTGCCACATGCTGATGCGATTAGCGCAAGATGATGATAAAGGACAGTCTGTGCCAAACAAAACTGCCCGGCAGCGAAATCGCCACCGGGCAGCCCCCTTCGATGCGACCCGAAGGGCTTCGTCGACCAGCGGCTAAGGCGCGTTCAAGCGAACGGCATCAGCCATCGGCCAAAGCGAATAATTCAGCGAATGTGGGTATTATAGTGTTTATCGGCGGCGGCTGTTGCGGCGAGCCTGATCCCAGTCCCGCTCCCATTGCGCACCCATATCGCGCGCCATGGCTTCAAACATGGGTAACATCACCTCTAGCTGGCGCGACATGCCAGCCAGCATCGTGCCCGCTGCCTGAGCGTTATCGCCCAGCCGCGCTGCGTCACGCGCATCAACATGTGCAACCTCGCCCAGCGTGGCATCGCGGTCAACATTGGCCAAATCGCTGTTGGGGTCAATTTTGCGGACCGCATCAACCAGCGGGCCGACCTCGACGCTCATCAACGTGCGCGCCAGTGCCTCAGCAATTGTGCCAAGCGCCTCTGCGTTGCGCGGATCTTGCAACTGACGCAGCGCGCGCGGCGCCTCATCGCGCGTTTGATTTTGCGCGCTGGCAGGCGAAACGAACAGGGCGGCGGTTAGGGCTATGATAGGAACAATGCGAACCATGGCGTGAAAATCCTAAGGCGTTCAGCGGTCTCAAGCCGCCAACGCGTGGCCAATAGGCGTGGTTAACTTTCGCAAAGCTGAACAAAATGTTGCAAGTGCGAAAGAAAGTGCGAAAGATATGCCAAACCGTGGCTATTGCGCGGCGTCTAGCGCCATTTCTGCTGCATCGCTTAGCGGATACGCGAGGCGGGTGAGCATTTCCTTCGGGCATATCTGCCAGAATTTTGCCCGCCACCGCGCCCAGTCGTTCAATATCTCCTTGGCCCATGCGCTGTCTGTTGCGGCCGCATGATCGGCGATCATGGCGCGCAATACGCCCTCCCAATGTGCGGATTGGAGCCGTTGCCAGACAATGCTCTCGGGGTTGGCGCGGCGTTCAAAGCGCTCGTCTATATCGAGCATGAACGCCATGCCGCCGGTCATGCCTGCGCCGAAATTGAGCCCGACGCTGCCCAATATGACCGCGACGCCGCCGGTCATATATTCGCAGCCCGATGCTCCGCACCCCTCGACCACGGCATGCGCACCCGAATTGCGCACCGCAAAGCGCTCGCCCGCCTGTCCCGCAGCATAAAGCACGCCCGATGTTGCGCCATAGAGCACGGTGTTGCCGATGATGCTGTTGTCGCGGCTAATCAGCGGCGATTTGACCATCGGCCTGACGATGATGCGCCCACCCGAAAGCCCCTTGCCAACATAATCATTGGCATCGCCAAACACTTCGAGCGTAATCCCCTGGCACAGGAAGGCGCCGAGCGATTGCCCAGCGCTACCGCGCAGGCGGATTTGCACATGGTTGTCGCTCAGCGTCTTCATGCCATAACGTGCGGTAATTTCGCCCGATAACCGCGTGCCGACGGCACGGTGGGTATTGCTGACGGTATAGGTCAGCTGCATTTTCTCGCGTCGCTCGAACACCGGCCCCGCATCGCGCAATATCTGGGCATCAAGGCTGTCGGGAACCGGGTTGCGGTGCTCCGCTATGGCAAAACGGCGCGCGGTGTCTGGCGCATCGACTTTGGCAAGGATGGGGTTGAGGTCGAGGTCATCGAGATGTTCGGCGCCGCGGCTTACCTGTTTGAGCAATTCGGTGCGGCCGATAATTTCATCGAGGCTGCGAAAACCGAGCTTGGCCAATATCTCGCGCACTTCTTCGGCGATGAAGCTCATCAGGTTGATGACCTTTTCGGGCGACCCGCCAAATTTTTTGCGCAGAGCTTCGTCCTGTGTGCAGACGCCGACCGGGCAGGTGTTGCTATGGCATTGGCGCACCATGATGCACCCCATGGCGACCAGGCTCAATGTGCCGATGCCGAACTCCTCAGCCCCCAAAATTGCGGCGATCACAATATCGCGCCCGGTTTTGAGCCCGCCATCGGTGCGCAGTTTGACGCGGTGCCTGAGACCGTTGAGCGTCAGCACCTGATTGACCTCGCTCAGCCCCATTTCCCACGGGGTTCCGGCATATTTGATGCTGGTTTGCGGCGATGCGCCGGTGCCGCCAACATGGCCGGAAATGAGGATAGCGTCGGCATGCGCCTTGGCCACGCCTGCGGCAACGGTGCCGATCCCTGCTGAGCTCACCAGCTTGACGCACACCCGCGCCCGGCGGTTGATTTGCTTGAGGTCGTAGATCAACTGCGCCAGATCTTCGATCGAATAAATGTCGTGGTGTGGCGGCGGCGAAATCAGCGTGACGCCCGGCGTCGAATGGCGCAGCCGCGCGATCATGTCGCTCACCTTAAATCCAGGCAGTTGACCGCCCTCGCCGGGCTTTGCCCCTTGGGCGACCTTGATCTCAATCTCGTCGCACGCGCCCAGATATTCTGCGGTGACGCCAAATCGCCCAGACGCAATCTGTTTGATGATGCTATTGGCATTGTCGCCATTGGCATAGGGTTTGAAACGCGCAGCATCCTCACCGCCCTCGCCCGACACGGCTTTTGCGCCAATGCGGTTCATCGCGATGGCCAGCGTTTCGTGCGCTTCGGGGGACAGCGCACCCAGGCTCATGCCCGGCGTGATAAAGCGTTTGCGAATCTCGGTGATCGCCTCAACCTCGTCGATCGGCACGGGCGGGTGCACGCCATCGTTGAATTCCAGCAGGTCGCGCAGGTAAACCGGCGGCAAGTCGCGCACACCGCGCGAAAAATTGAGGTAGGTTGAATAGCTGTCGCTGCCCACTGCGCTTTGCAGCATGTGCATCAGCCCGGCGCTCCACGCATGGGTTTCACCGCCCGCGCGTTGGCGGTAAAATCCACCGATCGGCAGATGCGCTGCTGCTATGTCGAACCCGGCCTCGTGCCGTTCCGATGCGTTGACATAAAGCGAGGTATAGCCCTCGCCCGATATTTTGGCGGGCATGCCGGGGAACATTTCGTTGACTAGCGAGCGCGACAGGCCGACCGCCTCGAAATTATAGCCGCCGCGATAGCTGGAGATAACCGCGATCCCCATTTTCGCCATAATTTTCAACAGGCCATCGTCGATCGCCTTGCGGTAATTGGCGATACATTGATCGAGCGATTTTTCCTCGGTAATTCCGCGCGCATGGCGATCGGCAATCGCTGCCTCGGCTAGCCAGGCGTTGACAGTCGTCGCGCCGACGCCAATCAACACCGCAAAACTATGCGTGTCGAGGCATTCCGATGAGCGGACATTGATCGACGCATAGGAGCGCAGCCCCTTGCGCACCAAATGCGTATGGACAGCGGCGGTGGCGAGGACCATCGCCATCCCGACATGGCTGCCGTCAATCGCTTCGTCGCTCAGGAACAGGTCTGAACGCCCGGCGCGCACCGCATTTTCGGCGTCAGCACGAACGCGGTTCAGCGCCTCGCGCAATCCATTAGGGCCGCAGCCTTTGGCAAAGGTGCAGTCGATGTCCGCCGCCGCATCACCAAATGCCGCTTTCATCCGGCTCCAGTCGCTGTTCGATAGAACCGGGCTGTCGATCACCAGCACATGGGCATTTTGGCCGCTGGTGTCGAGGATGTTGACAAGGTTTGAAAAGCGCGTTTTGAGGCTCATGACATGCCGTTCGCGCAAGCTGTCGATCGGCGGGTTGGTCACCTGGCTGAAATTTTGGCGGAAAAATTGATGCACAAGGCGTGGTTTGTCGGAAATCACTGCCAGCGGGGTGTCATCACCCATCGAGCCGATCGCTTCTTTGGCCCCGTCGATCATCGGTGACAGGATAAGCTCCATATCCTCCATCGTCTGCCCCGCCGCGATTTGCAACCGCGAGAGCCGCTCGCCCGAAACGCTTGGCGAGCCCTGTTCGCGCCCCGCTGGCAGGTCGGCCATGGTGCGAAACCCGCTAACCAAATCGGCATAGGGCTGTTCGGCGGCGATCCTGTCCTTGATCTCGCGGTCGGTGTAAAAACGCCCTTCATCAAGGTCGACGGCGATCATCTGCCCTGGGCCAAGGCGCCCTTTCTTGATGATATGCTGTTCGGGAACATTGACCATTCCGCTTTCGGATCCGACGATCAGCAACGCATCGTCGGTGATGGTATAGCGCAAGGGGCGCAGCGCATTGCGGTCCATCCCCGCCACCGCCCAACGGCCATCGGTCATCGCCAGCGCAGCCGGGCCGTCCCACGGCTCCATCACGGATGCAAAATATTGATACATTGCGTGGTGCTCTGGCGGGATTTCAGGGTCGCCGCCCCACGCCTCTGGCACCAGCATAGCCTTGGCGGTCGGCGCTTCGCGGCCCGAACGGCATATGGTTTCAAACACCGCATCAAGCGCCGCCGTGTCCGAAGCGCCCGCTGGAATGACGGGTTTTATCTCTTCGCACTGCTCGCCAAAAGCGAGGCTCGCCATCTTGATTTCGTGGCTCTTCATCCAGTTTTTATTGCCGCGAATGGTATTGATCTCGCCGTTATGCGCGAGGCAGCGAAAGGGCTGCGCCAGCCACCATTGCGGGAAAGTGTTGGTTGAATAGCGTTGGTGGAAAATCGCGACCCGGCTCTCGAACCGCTCATCGGCAAGGTCGGGGTAAAAGACCGACAGGCTTTCGGCCAGAAACAGGCCCTTGTAGATGATCGAGCGACAGGACAGGCTGCAAATATAAAAATCGGCAATTTGAGCGGCGATGACGGCGCGTTCGATACGGCGGCGAACGAGGTAGAGGGATTTTTCAAACTCGGTGGCGCTCTCGACATCGGGAAGCGGCCCCGCGATCATGATCTGCTCAATCTCGGGTCTGGTGCGCTGTGCCTTTTCGCCGATACACCCTATATCGACCGGAACCTGCCGCCAGCCATAGATGGTATAGCCCGCGTCGATGATGGCGCTTTCAACGAGCGTCCGGCACGTTTCCTGCGCCCCCAAGTCGGTGCGGGGCAGGAAGATCATCCCCACCGCCAAACGATTGGGCCGCACCTTGTGCCCCGAATTGGCGATGGCATCGTCAAAAAAGCGGGCGGGGAGGTCAAGGTGAACACCGGCGCCGTCTCCGGTCTTGCCATCGGCGTCGACGGCGCCGCGGTGCCACACGGCTTTGAGCGCATTGACCGCCGCCTCGACCACGCGGCGTTGCGGCGCGCCGTCGATCGCGGCGATCAGGCCGACACCGCACGCATCGCCCTCAAATTCTGGACGGACCATGCCATGCTCGGCCAATCG
>JBEBJX010000027.1:0-25765 GCA_040079655.1 Sphingopyxis sp.
AGCTGGTTGGCGCGTCCGGCCGCGAAATCTGCGGTCGAATCGAAATAATAAGTGCCCAGCGAGTTGGGGACGAACAGATTATCGACCGACAGATCGGCATAAGCGGCCAGCATCTTGAAGCTGTGATTGCCTGCTTCCAGACGCGCGGTCAGCTCGACACCAAGGTTTTCGGTGTTGAGCGCGTTCGAATGGCGGAACTGATCGGGGCCAAAGATGACGCGCGGAACCGCGTTGGAACAGCTGGTTGTCGCAGTTACCGTCGACACGGGGTCGAGGCAGACGGTGATCTGCCCGGCATTGCGCGCACCATAGGCCACCTGCCCACGGTTATTATCACGATAGGAGACGCGGAACTCGGTCGAGAATGCGTCCGACCATTGCGAGTTCAACTGGAACGCGCCCGAGTTGAACTCTTCGCTCAGCTCGTAACCGGTCGAGAACAGGCCGAGCGACGGCGATATCGGGCTGGTCGAGGTGTTGCGCTGGTTGGCACGGGTGCCGACGTTGCGGATATAGGTGAGCGAGGCACGATGATCGTCGTTGACGTTCCAGTCGAGCCGCGCGACGAATTTTTCATCGGTCTCGGCATCGCTGCGGATCACCCCCAGCGTGTCGTAGCGGTAACGCGACGAGGCAACGGCTGACACCGCATCGACCTGTGCCTGGCTCAGGCCGGGGATCGGCTGGGCAAAACCCTGCCCCTGCGGGCCGCTGTCGAACGGATTCGATTCGTCGGTGCGTTCATAGGTCAGCGACAGGAACAGGCGATCGCGGATGATCGGGCCCGAAAGATGCGCGCCATATTGTTTGGAATCAAAGTTGAGGTTGAGTGTCTGCCCGCGCACCGTGTCGCCGGTCAGAGCATCGCTGGTGTAAGTGTAAAAGGCATTGCCGCGATAGCGGTTGGTCCCCGAACGCAGGATGACGTTGATCGCCCCACCCTGAAAATTGCCTTCGCTGATATCGAACGGTGCGACCTTGACCGAGAATTGCTCAATCGCGTCGAAAGGCACAGGGCCGCGCGCGGTGGGCAGGCCGCCATTGTTGAGGCCGAAATCGTCGCCGAACTGGATGCCATCGACCGAAAAACGGTTGAGGCGGCCATTGTTACCGGCGATTTCGATCGTGCGGCTGTTGGTCAAATCGATGGTGGCAAACGGATCACGTCGAGCCAGATCGCGCACATCGCGGTTGATCGAGGCAACGCCCTCAATCTCGGCACGGCCAAGCGCTGTGATTGGCCCTGTTGATGTTTCGAGCGCGCCGCCAAGCGCGGACGCGGTGACGACAATGTCATCGGTGCTCTGGAGCATGATAGGCAGGCGGAAAGGCTGGCCAGCTTGAAGGAACAATTCGGTAACCTGGGTGCTTTCAAAACCGGGGGCATCCACCGCAACGGTGAATGGCCCGCCAACACGCAGGCCGTTGGCGCTAAAACCGCCGTTGGCATCGGTCACGGTGCGTGAAACGGTGCCCGATGGTTCGTGGGTCACAACGACAGTAGCGCCAGCAACGGGGGCGCCATTGCCCTCAACAGTGCCGCGCACAGCCGATGTTGTTTCCTGTGCCATGACAGGGGTGGCAATCGCAGTAGCGAGCGAAAGGCTGGCAACACTGGCGGCAAGATAATATCGCAAATTCATTTTGAAATCCCCTAAGCGCGTTCACATTACGCATTCAAATATCAAACCAGAGCGCCACTCTGTGGTACGCCCACAACCTCTTCCCAAATGCCTATTCGCATAACCGCTTTGCGGTTTTAATAGCCAAGCCATGCAACCCAGAAAATTCCGCGCCGCCGCTCGGCCCTATGGGGCAAGACTGCGACCGATTTGTTACAATGCATTGCTCTAATGTCATAAAACCGTCACGTCACCGCAAAGGCGCAAAATGCCTGTGGATAGTTTGGGGTGCCAAGGCAGAAATGCGCGGGAATCTAGGATTCACACGCGATGCAAAAATGCAACAGTGCGCAAGATTCTGTCAGCGACGAAGTGTAATTAGGCTGCGTCGCCCGCTTCGGCGCGCGGAATGTCCGAAAAAACGCGAATCGGCTCTTTGCGTCCCTCGACAACATCCTTGTCGATAACGACCTCGCTCACCCCCTCAAGCCCGGGCAATTCGAACATCGTATCGAGCAAAATGGCCTCGACAATCGAGCGCAGCCCGCGCGCGCCGGTTTTGCGCTTAATCGCTTTGCGCGCAATCGCGCCCAGCGCATCGTCGGTAAAGCTAAGGCCCACTTCTTCGAGCTCGAACAACTTGCGATATTGTTTGGCCAGCGCGTTCTTGGGCTCAGACAATATTTTAACCAGCGCCGGCTCGTCCAAATCTTCGAGCGTGGCGATAACCGGCAGGCGGCCGACAAATTCGGGGATCAGGCCAAATTTGAGCAAATCTTCGGGCTCGACATTTTTCAGCATCTCGCCGGTTTTGCGCTCATCAGGCCCGGCAACGTGCGCGCCAAAGCCGATTGATTTGCCCTGCAACCGATCGCCGATGATCTTTTCAAGCCCCGCAAACGCGCCGCCACAAATGAACAGGATGTTCGTCGTATCGACCTGGAGAAACTCCTGCTGCGGATGTTTGCGGCCGCCCTGTGGTGGCACACTCGCCACCGTGCCCTCCATCATTTTGAGCAGCGCCTGCTGCACACCTTCGCCCGAAACATCTCGCGTAATTGAGGGATTTTCGGCCTTGCGGCTGATTTTGTCGATCTCGTCGATATAGACGATGCCGCGCTGCGCCTTTTCGACATTATAGTCGGCGGCCTGCAACAATTTGAGGATGATATTCTCTACATCTTCGCCGACATAGCCCGCCTCGGTCAACGTCGTTGCATCAGCCATGGTGAAAGGCACATCAAAGGTGCGCGCCAACGTCTGCGCCAGCAGTGTCTTGCCGCACCCCGTCGGGCCAACGAGCAGGATGTTCGATTTCGCGAGCTCCACCTCATCACCTTTGGCCCCATGGTTGAGCCGCTTGTAATGGTTATGCACCGCAACCGAGAGCACGCGTTTGGCCGATTGTTGACCAATGACATAGTCATCCAGCACATCGCAGATTTCGCGTGGGGATGGCACACCGCCGCCCTTGCGCGCAGGCGTAGCGCCCTTGGCTTCTTCGCGGATGATGTCGTTGCACAGCTCGACACATTCATCGCAGATGAACACGGTTGGCCCGGCAATAAGCTTGCGCACCTCGTGCTGCGACTTGCCGCAAAAGCTGCAATAGAGGGTGCTCTTCGAGTCTGAGCCGCTCAACTTGGTCATAAATCTCTCAAATCAACGCGAAGGAGTTCCGCTATTCGCCATCGTAAACAGCAATCTAGCAAATACAATAAGACAAATGCGTGAACGGGTAAGGTTAAGCGGGACAGTTTTTCGCTCAAACCGGCGCGGCATCAATCGCTTTTGGCATCCGCTGCGGCAGGACGTTTGTCGAACACATGGTCAACCAGGCCGAACGCCTTGGCCTCGTCGGCCTCCATCCACAAATCGCGATCCATCGCCGATTCGACCTCGCTCTCGGCTTTACCGGTATATTGGGCATAAAGCTCGTGCATCCGCTTGCGCAGCCGCAAAATCTCGCGCGCCTGTATTTCGATATCCGACGCCATGCCGCGGGCGCCGCCCGATGGCTGGTGGATCATAACCCGCGCCTGTTTCAATGCAACGCGCATTCCTGGCTCGCCCGCCGCGAGCAGGAAACTGCCCATCGAACAGGCCTGACCAATGCATACCGTACCGACTTTGGGGCGGATATATTGCATCGTATCGTGGATCGCCATGCCGGCTGTCACCACCCCGCCGGGCGAGTTGATATACATCGAAATATCCTTGGTCGGGTTTTCCGATTCGAGGAACAACAGCTGCGCCACGATGACCGACGCCATATTGTCCTCGACCTCGCCCGTCACAAAGATGATGCGCTCGCGCAATAGCCGCGAGAAAATATCAAAGCTGCGTTCACCACGGCTCGATTGCTCGACCACCATAGGAATGAGCGCGTTGGTCAATGTGTCGAGCGGATCGTACATGGTGGCGATATCCTTGTTACGTGTTACCTTACATCGGGCGGCGATGGTCCGGGATCAAGCCCCAAAGCATTTTCGCCTAATGATTAAGTTTTGGCCGGCTTCTTGGCTGGAGCCTTTTTCGGTTTAGATGTCGCAACGGGCGAGTCATCCGCTTTGATTTTTTTAGCAGGCGCGGCCTTCTTTGCCGCTGGCTCAGCCTTCTTTGCCGCAGGTTTCGCGGCTGCTTTCTTCGCAGGCTTTGCTGCGCCATGGTCGTGGCCACAGCCCGGCCCGTGGACATGGCCCGCATCGTCATCGTCCGCCTCTATCGCGGCCTCCAGCTCGGCGCGCGTCACTTCGCGTTCCGTGATCGCCGCTTTGTCGAACAGAAAATCGACGACCTTGTCCTCAAACAATGGCGCGCGAAGTTGAGCGGAAGCCAGGGCGTCATTCTGGATATATTCCATGAAGCGCTGGCGGTCCTCGGGGCGATATTGCTGTGCGGCCTGTGCGGCGAGCCGATTCATCTCCGCCTGATTGACCGTCACCTTGTTGGCCTGGCCAATTTCGGACAGCAACAGGCCAAGCCGCACACGGCGCTCGGCAATGCTGCGATAATCATCCTTGTCGCGCTCCAGCTCGGCCTTGGCGGCTTCTGGGTCTTCCTCCTGCGCCGCTTCATGCTCAAGCTGTTTCCATATCTGGTCAAACTCGGCCTCAACCATCGTTGGCGGCACAGGGAAGCTGTGCGTTGCGGCCAGTTGATCGAGCAGGCGACGCTTCATATGCGTGCGGGTCAGGCCGTTCAGCTCCTGCTCGACCTGCCCCTTCAATATCTCGCGCAGTTGATCGAGGCTGGTCAGGCCAAGCTGTTTAGCGAAATCATCGTCGGCCTTGGCTTCGCCGGCGACCTTGACCGCCTTGACCGTGATGGCAAATTGCGCCGCTGCGCCTTTGAGGTTTTCGGCTGCATAATCATCGGGGAAGGTCACGTTAAGTGTGCGCTCTTCACCCGTCTTGGCGCCGATCAACTGGTCCTCAAACCCAGGGATCAGCGAGCCAGAGCCGATTTCAACCGCCATGTCGGTGCCGGTGCCGCCGTCAAACGGCACGCCATCAACACTGCCAGCAAAATCGATGATCAACTGGTCACCAACCGCCGCCTTATGCTTTGCGGGGGCATCGACAAACGCCTTTGACTGGCCAAGCAGCCGCGCGATCTGTGCATCGACCTCGGTGTCACTAGCCGGAACAGTGAGGCGATCGAGCACCAACCCGTCGAGCGACGGCAATTCAAACTCAGGCAATACCTCAAGCTCGACACTGACCTCGGCATTTTTGCCGGGCGCATAGCCATCGGCCAGCAAGACAGAAGGCTGCATCGCCGGGCGCAATTTTTCTTTGCGCATCAGGGCATCAACGCCTTCCTGCACGCTTTTTTGCAGCGCTTCTGATGCAAGCTGCTCTCCGTGCATTTTGCGCACCAGGTTCGGCGGCACCTTGCCCGGGCGAAAACCTGGCATCCGCACGGTCGGCGCAATCGTCTTGAGCTCGGCATCGATGCGCGCATCAATGTCTTTGGCGGTGATGGTCAGCGCATAGCCGCGCTTGAGGCCTTCGTTCAACGTCTCAACATGCTTCATGTCTTGTTCCGGCTCTTTCTCAACGTCTCAACTTCTCAACCGATGCTCTCGCATCGAAAACTGTAGCGGGCAACCACAGCGTGCCCTTCGCGATTCCCAGGCATGCGCTGTGGGGTGATAGCACCCCTTCGCTTCGCTATGGGAGTTTCGAAATTCACCATGCCCCCGGCATGGTGTTTTCGAAACTGGTGCGGGCGAAGGGACTCGAACCCCCACATCTTTCGATACTGGTACCTAAAACCAGCGCGTCTACCAATTCCGCCACGCCCGCAAACCACTTGCGCGCCACCAATGCAACGACGCTGCCTGTGGCACGCGCGGCTCTATAGCAGTGCACGCACCAAGGGCAAGGGGGTCAGTTACCGTTCAAGCCATGCGGATAAGTGGTGCCGAGCCTTGCCTTCCACTTCTGTTCAAGCTTCTCCACATCTGCCTTTGGCAAATCTGGCGCGACAAGCTGCAGAATGGCAAAGCGGAAATTCTCGGGCTTCCTTGCACGAAGATGCTTGTTCCCGCCGTGTCCGGTTTTCGCATAGTCCAGCCAGCGCTGAAGGATATTTTCCGTTCCGCTTGCCGAGCCAATATAGTGGCGATTGTCGCTGCCGTCAGTAATGAGGTAAATGCCGCGCCATTGCGCAATCGCCGAGCGCCAATGCGTTGGAATAACAGACAATTCTGCCCATTTCAGCACAAGTTCATCCCACGACGGCAAAGGGGCAACCAGCATCGATTGCGGCGCAATCGCAGTCACTTCAAAACTGTTCCGGTCTGCCCAGCGATACCAGGACCGTTCAAGGCCAGGCCATTTGATAGCCAAGCACCCGCTCCATTCAGCGTGCCATTGAGTATCAACCAGATCAAAGACCATGACCGTATCACGGCCATCTTTGACACTGAAGTCGCCCGACATGCCAAGTTTCATCAGTTCCTGGTGTAGCGGCCTGGCCCGATATTCACGCTCCGGCATCACCATCTGATCGCGGCGTTCGTAAAGCCCCACAAACAATGCCGAGCCTGAACCATGGCGGATGAATGACGCAACATAGCGCGCGCGAAGTAATGCTGCCTCAGTCCTTGGCGCATGGCTATCCTGATAGCAATCAAACAGATCGCGGCGTTCAGCCACAATCCAGTCAAATGCTCGGTTTAGCTTTGGCTCCCATGGGCGGTGCCGGAAAACGAGCACCTCTTCGGGAGCAATCCCGCTGCGGACCAACAGCTCACTCAACGTCAGCGGCTGACTAGCCGTAATCACCCCAACCGCGCCCGCAGCACCTCGTTGACCAATTTGGGGTTGGCCTTGCCGCCCATCGCCTTCATCGTCTGGCCGACGAAGAAGCCGAACAGCGCTTCCTTGCCGCCGCGATAGTCCGCAACCTTGTCGGCATTGGCAGCGAGCACCGCGTCGACCGCCACCTCAATCGCGCTGGTGTCGCTGGTCTGACGGAGGCCATCACGCTCAACAATCGCGGCCGCGCCTTCACCACTTTCCAGCATTTTTTCAAATACTTGCTTAGCAATGCTGCCAGAGATGCTATCACCCGAGACCAACCCCAGCAGCTCCGCCGCCTGTGTCGGCGACACCGGGCTGTCGGCGATGCTGCGGCCAATGCGGTTCAATGCCCCGAACAATTCGCTCGTGACCCAGTTCGCCCCCGCCGCCGCAGGCGCGCCCGCATCGATCAGCGCATCGAACCAATGCGCCGCCTCGACCTCCGCCGTCAGCACGTCGGCATTATAGGCGCTGATCCCCAGCGCCACGAACCGCGCGCGCTTGGCATCGGGCAGTTCGGGCAGACTCGCGCGGCATTCGTCGACAAACGCCTCGGAGAGTTCCAGCGGCAACAGATCGGGATCAGGGAAGTAGCGATAGTCGTGCGCGTCCTCCTTTGAGCGCATAGAGCGCGTCGTGCCGGTGCCGGCGTCGAACAGCCGCGTTTCCTGAACCACTTTACCGCCGCCCTCAATCAGTTCGACCTGTCGGCGCGCTTCATATTCAATCGTCGCCATAACAAAGCGCACCGAATTGACATTCTTGGTCTCGGTCCGCGTGCCCAGCGGATTTTCCTCGGTGATGGGCCCAGCCTTGCGCACACTGACATTAACATCGGCGCGCATCGACCCTTCCTCCATATTGCCGTCACACGACCCGACATAGCGAAGAATGCTTCTTAACTTTCGTACATAAGCCCCTGCTTCAGCTGGAGAAGCCATGTCGGGGCGCGAAACGATTTCCATCAGCGCCACGCCGCTGCGGTTGAGATCAACATAGCTCATCATCGGGTGCTGATCGTGCATCAGCTTGCCCGCATCCTGTTCGATATGGATCCGCTCAATCCCGATGCGTTTATCCGCCGCGATCCCCGTTTTCTCATCGGCATCGATCATCAGCGCGCCCTCCCCGATAATCGGGTGGTAAAGCTGCGAAATCTGATAGCCCTGCGGCAGATCGGCATAGAAATAATTTTTGCGGTCAAACCGCGACCAGCGGTTGATCTGCGCCTCTATCGCCAGGCCGGTGCGCACAGCCTGGCGCACGCATTCACCGTTAAGCACCGGCAGCATGCCGGGCATCGCCGCATCGACCAGGCTCACTTGCGTGTTCGGCTCGGCACCAAATGCGGTCGCCGCGCCCGAAAACAGCTTGGCGTTGCTGGTGATCTGCGCATGGACCTCGAGGCCGATCACGACCTCCCACTCAGCCGTTGCGCCTTGGATACGATAGTCGCTCATTTCACCACCACCTGTCCGGCCGCGCGGTAAAGCCGCTGCGCTGTTCAATCGCCAGGCCTGCATTGAGCACGCCCTGTTCGTCGAACGCCTTGCCGATAATCTGTAGCCCCAGCGGTAGCCCCTCGGCGCTAAGCCCGCCGGGCACCGACATCGCGGGCAGCCCGGCCAGCGATGCTGGCACCGCGAACACATCGTTGAGATACATCGCCAGCGGGTCAGCGCTTTTTTCGCCGAGGCCAAAGGCGGCCGATGGCGCGGTTGGGGTCAGGATGACGTCGCATACTCCCCACGCCGCGTCAAAATCGCGGGCAATCAGCGTGCGGACCTTTTGCGCCTGCGTATAATAGGCATCGTAAAAGCCAGCGGAGAGCACATAGGTGCCGATCATGATCCGGCGCTTGACCTCTGGCCCGAAACCGGCCGCGCGTGTCGCCGCATACATATCTTGCAGGCCGGCCCCCTCTGGCAATTCGCGCAGGCCGTAACGCACCCCGTCATAGCGCGCGAGGTTCGACGAAGCTTCGGCAGGCGCGATGATATAATAGGCTGGCAGCGCATATTGGGTGTGCGGCAGCGAAATATCGACAATTTCTGCGCCCGCATCGCGCAGCCACGCTATGCCATCGTCCCACACCCGCGCGATATCAGCGTCAATCCCATCGACACGATATTCGCGGGGGATGCCGACGCGAAGCCCGCGCAAATCGGCATTCAATCCTGCTTCCCATGCAGGAACGGGTAAATCGAGGCTGGTCGCATCTTTGGCATCAAAACCCGCCATCGCACCGAGCATGATCGCACAGTCACGGACATCGCGCGCCATCGGCCCCGCCTGATCGAGCGAGCTGGCGAACGCCACCACCCCCCAGCGCGAGCAGCGGCCATAGGTCGGCTTGATCCCGCTAATGCCGGTGAACGCCGCGGGCTGGCGGATCGAGCCGCCGGTGTCGGTGCCGGTCGCCGCCGGGCACAGCCGCGCCGATACCGCTGTCGAACTGCCCCCCGATGAGCCGCCGGGGGCGAGCGCCGCGTTACTGCCGCCGTTCCTACGCCACGGGCTGATGACATTGCCGAAGTAACTGGTCTCGTTCGACGATCCCATCGCGAACTGATCCATGTTGAGCTTGCCCAGCATGCCCGCACCAGCAGCCCACAAATTGGCCGATACGGTCGATTCATAGTGCGGCACGAACCCCTCAAGGATGTGGCTGGCCGCCGTGGTTTGCACGCCTTTGGTCGCGAACAAATCCTTCATACCAATGGGGACACCAGCCATCGCGCCCAGCGCATCGCCGCGCGCGCGCGCGGCATCAACCGCCTGTGCTGCGGCCAGGGCATGCTCCGGCGTTTTGACGATAAAGGCGTTGAGCGCATCCGCCCCATCGACAGCTGCGTTAAAGGCAGTCGCGACTTCGAGCGCGCTTAATACGCCATCACGCACGCCGTTGCGGATTTGAGCAATACCAAGGTCGGTAATAATCGCCATCATTCGATCACCTTTGGTACGCCAAAAAACCCGTGCTGCGGCGCAGGAGCATTGGCCAAAACAGCATCGCGCATGTCGCCCCCGGTCAGCGGGTCGGCATTGATGACATCATCACGCAGCCGCAAATGATTGGCGATCACGGCGGTCATCGGCTCGACGCCCGCAACGTCAACCTTGCCCAATTGCTCGACCCAGCCGAGAATATTGTTCAACTCTGGCACTAGAGCTGCGACCTCGGCCTCGCTGACGGCGATCCGCGCCAATGCGGCGATTTTGGTAACGGTGGCACTATCAACGGACATGGCATTCCTATAACTTTGGTTATCGTCATTGCGAGCGCAAGCGAAGCAATCCAGACAAAGCACATGGCTGTGGATTGCCGCGTCGGGCAAAGCCCTCCTCGCAATGACGCCGATGCTTGGGTCAAGCGCCGCTAGCAGGGGTGGCGCGGTTCATCAAGCTGCTATGGTCGCGGACAAGCGCTATTCGATCAATTCGCCCTGCGGCTTGCCATTGATCGTGACTTGTCGCCTTGTCACTGTGTCGAGCTCGACCGTGGCGGTGGCGAGATCGGGTGGCGTCTGGCGCGGGTCGGGGCGGTTATCCGCATTTTCGTCCACAGTCTCCCAGTGCCCGTTTCTATGGCGATAGAGAATGGCCGAACCAGGATCGTCACGACGATTGCTCTGCCGGATATAAGCTATCCGCCGATCATCGATCCACACCGCCACGCACGCCCCCCGTGCGCACCGATATTGATCCTCCAGCGCGGTCATCGCCTCTGGCGGCAACGGGCGACCCGCCGGAATGATCCGCAGCCGCTGTGCCAGTGGCCTGCGATCAACCTGCTCGTCCAGATTATCTTCAACGCTATAGCGGTTCTGCGCCGCAAGTGCCGCAGTGATCGCCGCACGCCGCGCTGGGGTCCCGCTCCGCGCCAATTGCTCAAGCGCAGCACGCCCCGCCGGGCCAAAATCAAACGCCATCGCGCGCAGGTCGAACTTCTCCTCGCTCACCGCGCCGCTGCGCAGTCGCGCCACCTGGTCGCGCGCCGAAATCGCGCCGAAATCGACGATAGGAAGCGCGAGGAACAGCGCGAGCGCGCCCAGCGCAACTGCGATCTTTTGCTGCAATGGCCGCAGTATGTCATCGAAGTCTGCGCGCCCGCGCACCAACGACCACAGCCCGCCCAGCCCATAGAGAAGCGCTATTCCCACCGCGATCACGCCCCAGATCCGCTCGGGCGTCCAGCCATATTCGCCGATCCGCAAGCCCATCGCCACAGCCGCAATCACGCTGAGCGGTAACACCAGCGCCGCGAGCAGCGCCGCCGACCAATGGAGCACGCGGTTGGTGCTGCGGTCGTCATCGCCATTGCCGATCACCGCATTGGCGAACAGCACGGCGGCAGCGGCGACCGAGAGCATCAGCGCGGTCGCCGAAAAGCCCGACTCCCACAGCTTGGCAAAGCCAGTGCCGATGCTGGAGAGTAAAAACAGCGCCAGCGACAGCGCCAGCACTGGCGCGAGGACACTGAGCACGATCATCACCAGCCGCTGCAATGTGCCGACGAGCTTGTCGCGTTCGCGCAGCAGGCCGATGGCCCCGCCAAAGGCCGCACCCGACAGCGTCCAGCCGAACCAGCTTTTTTGCAGCAAATTGCGCACCCATTCGATCTCGATCAGCAAAAACATCTCGCTGATCATCCACGCCAACATGAAAGTGATGCCGACGAACAGCATCGCCGCCGCGCCCAGCACCGCGTCGGTCCAGGCGTGGAGGTGCAGTTGCCGATAGGGAAGCTGCCACAACCGCCAGAACCGCCAGTCATCGGCGACATCACGCTTGGTCTGAAACATCGGCGCGGCAATGGTTGCCGCCAGCAGGCACGAGAAGAAGGGCCACTCGGCCATGGTCCCGCCGACATTATAGCCGCCGGTATTCCACGCGACGAAACCGCTGACCACGCCCCACAGCGCCGCAAAAGCCGCCGCCCAGTGCCAGCGCCTGAGCTCGACCGCGAGCGTGAAGATGATCGTCGCCACCGCCATGCCGGTGGCCAATGCTGCGCGCCAGGGGATCGTCGCGCCCGCGCTCAACGGTTCGATCAGCTGCCAGAATATCCATCCCATGACCGCGCACAGCGCCGCCATTGCCCATGGACGCCACGGCCATGGCTGGTCACGTTCATCAATCCGTTCACCAATCGGTTCAACTGTGCTGGTCATCGCGTCTCTCCGGTCATCGCCCATTCACGACGTGCATTGTGTAGCGCCGCAATGCAATCTATTCCAGCGCTACTCTCACTAAGGATATATTAATGGCCCGCAAGTTCCTCTATGTTTTCGCTTTCCTGATCGCGCTGGTCATCGCGCTGGCGGTGGCCTGGCGGCTCTATCCCGCCTGGTTCATGCGCATGGCGTTCGAGCCCAGCGGAGCCTATGTTGAACAGGCAGCGGTGAACAGCAACGCCTATGCCGATCCGGCGATGTGGATCGCGCGGCCCGGCATGGCGGGGAATAACCCGGGCCTGTGGCTTCCCCGGCTCGACCCGACGCACCCATCGGCGGGCGCGCCTACAATCGAGCCTGGTGAGGAGGATAGTTTTCGCGTGCAGGCAGAGCCTGCGCGCGGGAATGCCGCCATATTCTATATCCACCCGACCAGTCATTTGACCAAAGCTGGCTGGAATGCCAGCCTCGATGACGACGAAGCTAATCGGTTAGCGCGGGCCTTCACGCGCGGGCAATCGAGCGCGTTGGCCGGTGCGGGTGATGTCTGGGCCCCGCGCTATCGTCAGGCGGCAATGGGTGCCTTCCTGACCCGCGACGCCGCCACCGCCAATCGCGCGCTTGGCACCGCTTATCGTGATGTCGCGGCGGCGTTCGATCAATTCCTGCACGAAATCCCCGCTGACCAGCCGATCATCCTCGCCGGGCACAGCCAGGGCGCGCTACACCTCACGCGCCTGTTGCGTGAGCGGGTGGCGGGCAAGCCGCTGGCCTCGCGGATCGTCGCCGCTTATGTCATCGGCTGGCCGGTCTCGCTGACGCACGACCTGCCAAGCCTCGGCCTGCCCGCCTGCGCTGAGCGCGAAAGCAGCGGCTGCCTATTGAGCTGGCAAAGCTATGCCGAGCCAGCCGACCCGTCGATGATGCTCGACGTTTATGACGCGACCATCGGCTTTGATGGGCAGCCACGGCGCGGCTCGCCGATGCTGTGCACCAACCCGTTGAGCGGCACGGATATCGGCAATGCCCTGCAGAGCACCAATCTGGGCACGCTCAAATCCGATGATGATCTGGCCGACGGCACGCTGTTCGCGGGTGCCAGTGGTGCGCGCTGTGACGACCTTATGCATGGCGGGCGCGGATTACTGCTCATCGGTGAAGGGCCACAGCTTGGCGGTTATGTCTTGCCCGGGAATAATTATCATGTGTTTGATTTTTCACTGTTCTGGGCCAATATCCGCGCCGATGCGGTGCACCGTCTGACGGCGTTCGAGGCGCGATGATTACTGATCAACCAGCCCTTTTCGTATCAGCCCTGCCCGCGCGCGGCCGCCTTCTCGGCCTCGATGTTGGGACCAAAACCATCGGCACCGCGCTGTGCGATGCGGGGTGGAGCTTTGCCAGCCCCGCCGAGTTAATCCGCCGCAGCAAATTTTCGATGGATCGCGCCGCGCTCGATGCATTGATGCGACGCGAAGAGGTGGTCGGCATGGTCATCGGCCTGCCGCTCAACATGGATGGCAGTGATAGCCCGCGCACCCAGTCGATCCGCGCCTTTGCTCGCAATATGGCGGACAGCGGACTTCCTATCCTGTTGTGGGATGAACGCTGGTCGACGGTGGCGGTGGAACGCGCGATGATCGCCGCCGACATCAGCCGCGCGCGGCGGGCGGAGCGGATCGACAACGCCGCCGCCGCCTATATCCTGCAAGGCGCGATTGATGCGCTGATGCACTGATGCGGGGTTGAGTTTTCGTGGTGAACAGCCTACAGGCTCGCCTTTAATGACATTATCGCACACCAGCACCAGTCGCTACCCCGCGGGGTCAGCGGCGTTCCCACATCGCCATCTGCTGGGACTGGCAGGGCTGCAGCCGTGGGAGATTGCGTTTCTGCTCGACGAGGCAGAGCGGTGGATCGAGCCATTACGCAGCGTCAGCGCCAAAAAATCGGACCTGCTCAACGGCTTGACCGTCATCAACGCCTTTTTCGAAAATTCGACGCGGACCTTGCTGTCGTTTGAAATTGCCGGAAAGCGCCTTGGTGCGGACGTAGTCAACATGGCGGTCGCAAGGTCGAGTGTCAAAAAGGGCGAAACCCTCATCGACACGGCGGTAACGCTGAATGCAATGCGCGCCGACGCCATCGTCATCCGCCACCAGTCGAGCGGCGCGGTGGCGCTGATCGCGGACAAGGTCGATTGCCCGGTGCTCAATGCGGGCGATGGTTGGCACGAACACCCGACCCAAGGGCTGCTCGATGCGCTAACCATCCGCCGCCGCAAAGGGCGGATCGACGGGCTCAAGATCGCGATTTGCGGCGATATTCTCCACAGCCGCGTCGCACGGTCAAACATGATCGCGCTCACGAGCTTGGGGGCCGAGGTCCACGTCGCCGGGCCGCCAACTTTGGTACCGCGCGACGTCGCGCTCTACAACGCTGCGCGTCACACGCGAATAGAAGATGCACTGGACGGCGCTGATGTCGTGATGATGCTGCGTCTACAAAATGAACGTATGTCTGGCGGGTTCATCCCCTCATCGCGCGAATTTCATACGCTCTATGGCTTGACCGAGGCGCGCCTCACGCTCGCCAAGCCCGACGCGTTGGTGATGCACCCCGGGCCGATGAACCGCGGGGTCGAAATTGACAGCAGCATCGCCGACGATCCAGCGCGTTCAGCCATCACCGAACAGGTCGAAATGGGGGTCGCGGTGCGGATGGCCTGCCTCGATGTGCTGACCCGTGCACGGCGCGGTATGGAGGGGTGGGTGTGACAATGTTAGCGATCACCAACGCGAAAATTGTGCGCGCCGACGGCGAGCCGGCAATCGGTTCAGTGCTGGTTGAGGGCGGGCTGATCATTGCTGTTGGCGCTATTGACGCACCATCGGATTGCGAAACCATTGACGCTGGCGGTGCGCTGCTCGCGCCCGGGATCATCGACATCGGGGTGTTTGCTACCGACCGCGCAGCGTTCCATTTCGGCGGGATTACCCGCGCCGCACTGATGCCCGATGGCCCGCCCGCGCTCGACGACCCCGGCCTGATTGAACGCGCGGCCAAGGCAGGCAAGCCCGACCTGTGGATCCACCCACTCGCCGCCGCTACGCAGGGGTTGAAGGGTCAGGAGCTCGCCGAAATCGGCCTGATGCAGGCGGCGGGAGCGCGCGCGATTGCCACCGGACGCGCGCGGATTGCCGATGCCGGTGTGATGGCACGGTTGCTCAGCTATGCCGGCGGGCTGGGCCTGACCACCATCACCCACGCCGAGGACGAGGGACTGACCGCAGGCGCAGTCGCCACTTCGGGCGAAATGGCGATGCGGCTCGGCTTGGCCGCAGCCCCCGCAGCGGCCGAAGCCATCGCAGTGGCGCGCGACATTGCGCTGGTCGAGGTAACAGGCGCGCCGCTCCATTTTCGCCAGCTCACCACCGCCGCCGCGTTCGACCTGGTCCGTGCTGCAAAGGCCAAAGGGCTGCCCATAACCTGTGGCATCACCCCGGCGCACTTACTCCTCTCCGATATAGCGCTTGGCGAATGGCGCACTTTTGCACGGCTTTCCCCGCCGCTGCGCAGCGAGGACGACCGACAGGCTGCTTTGCGCGCGCTTGGCGATGGGACCATTGATATATTATCGTCAGGGCACGATCCACGCGGATCAGAGGATAAGCGCCTGCCCTTTGCAGACGCGCTGCCTGGTATGGCGGGTGCAGGGACATTGATGGCGCTCGGACTGGGGTTAGTGCGCGATGGCACCATAACGATGGCGCGCCTATTTACGCTGCTCAGCGCCAACCCCGCCAAATTGCTCGGCGTCAACGCCGGCATTATTGCGGTGGGGCGAGAAGCCGATCTGGTCCTCATCGACCCCGACAGGCTATGGCAGATTGATGCGCAGGCGATGTCAGCACGCGCCGGAAACACACCGTTCGATGGGTTGCCCGTTCAGGGGCGCGCGGTCGGCATTTGGAAGGGCGGGACGCGGGTGGCCTAGAGCGTTTTGAAGTCAGGTGGCATCACCTGACGACTCGCAAAACGCGGTCAACTAAAGGTAGAAAGCAAGGCATTTGATTCCATCAAATGTCATCTTGCTCTATACCGCAGCGCCGCGATTCTTGTCTTCCGGAGTCGCCACCCCGCCCTCGCTGCCTGCCAGCGGCACAAAGCTGTCCGGCCCGACTTTCAGCCAGATCAGGATCGGCGCGGCCATATAGATGGACGAATAGGTGCCGATAAATATCCCGAGCAGCATCGCAGCGGTAAAGCCAAAGATAACATCGGGGCCAAGAATGAGCAGCACCAACAGCGCAATCAACATGAAGCCCGACGTCATCACCGTGCGCGACAGCGTTTCGTTAACGCTAAGGTCGAGCAGCTCGACGATCCCCATCTTGCGATATTTCCGCAAATTCTCGCGGATCCGGTCGTAAACGACGATGGTGTCGTTGAGCGAGTAGCCAATGATCGTCAGCAGCGCCGCGACGATGTTGAGGTTGAACTCCAACTGGGTCAGCGCGAAAAAGCCAAACGTCAGCGCGACGTCGTGGAACAGCGAAAATAACGCGCCGATCCCAAACTGCCATTCGAACCTGAACCAGATATAGATCGAAATTGCGATGGTCGCGAGGAACAAGGACCAGGCACCAGTGCGCAACAATTCGCCAGAAACCTTGCCCGAAACCGTATCGACCGAGCTGATCGTCGCATCGGGATAGCGCGCGCGAATGGTCGATTTCAGGCGCTCTGCTGCGCGGTCCGCTGCGGCTTGATCGCCCTCTGGCAATGGGGTGCGGATCGAAATATCGCGGGCGCTGCCAAATTCCTGCACCGAAACGTCACCAGGTGCCAAACGGCCAATATCGGCGCGTAGCTGCTCGATATTTGGCGCCTGTCGAAAAGCAACACGCACTGTCTGCCCGCCGTTGAAATCGACGCCGAAGTTGAGGCCGTTCACGAAAATCAGCGCAAAGGACGCGGCGATCATCATCAAGCTGATTGCCATCGCAACATTGCGCCACTTCAAAAAGCGGATGTTGGTATTGTCTGGAACAAGTTTGAGCAGTTTCATCAGGTCAACGCCTCTAAATCGTGATCGACGATGGCCGCGCTTTGCGCAGCCAATGGGCGACAAACATACGGGTGACGGTAACACCAGTGAACACCGACGTGATAATGCCGATGGTCAGCACCACGGCAAAGCCCTTGATCGGGCCCGAGCCGAACACAAACATCAGCGTCGCCGCAATAACATTGGTGATATTGGCGTCAAAAATCGCGCGGCTCGCCTCTTTATAGCCGGTCTCTACGGCAGCAAACACGCGTCGCCCACGCCGCAATTCCTCGCGGATACGTTCGTTAATCAGAACGTTGGCATCGACCGCCGCACCGATGGTCAGCACAAAGCCAGCGATACCTGGCAGCGTCAGCGTAGAGCCAAACAGCGCCATTGCGCCGATAATCATCAAGATGTTAAACGTCAGCGCGATGTTGGCATAGACGCCGAAACGGCCATAGACGATCAACATCAACAGCAATGTCGCCGCGGTTGCTATGCCCCCTGCTATCGCGCCCTTGCGGATTGATTCGGCGCCAAGGTCCGGCCCAACGGTGCGTTCTTCGATCACCGACAATTTGACTGGCAACGCGCCAGAACGCAGCGCAATCGCCATTGTGTTCGCGCTTTCGGTTGTGAAGTTGCCAGAAATTTGCGCACTGCCGCCGTTAATCGCCTCGTTTATGGACGGAGCCGATAATACTTTGCCGTCAACCAGCATAGCAAAACGCTTGCCGACATTTTCGCGGGTCACGCGTGAAAATATCGTCGCTCCTGCCCCGTTGAAACGGATGTTGACCACTGGCTGGCCATTGTCAGAGTCGAACCCTTGGCTTGCCTCCACCAATTGATCGCCCGAAATCATCACCTGGCGGCTGATGACCTCGGACCCGGGCTGGTTGGCATATGGCGCCACAGTGCTGCCCACCGGCGCGCGGCCCTGCGCCGCCTCGGCCTGTTGCTCGGGTGTCAGCGATGCAAGCTCGGTCACCATATGAAACTCAAGCCGAGCGGTTTGGCCTAGCAAGTCCTTGAGCGCCTTGGGGTCCTGCAGCCCCGGCACCTGGACAACGATCCGATCGCTGCCCTGGAGAATGATCGTCGGCTCGCGTGTGCCCAGTGCGTTGACGCGCCGCTCAACGATATCACGCGCCCCCAGCATCGCTTCGGAAACAAAATTGGTGAGCCCCGCCGCCGTCTGGGTCATCACAACGCGATTGATATCGCGCATCTCGATGTTCCAGCTGCGCTGTCCGGTCAGCCCAACCCCGGTAGTGAGCTGATTGAGCCGTTCGCGCACTTCGTCCACCTTGGCCGCGTCGCGGACCAGAAATGTCACGGCATTGGCCGAACTGGTCATCTCACCAACCGCAATATCATCGCTGCTGCCCGGCTCACCGCGCATCGCTTCGCGGATAGAGCGCTCCATCGCCGAAAGCCGCTCGGCGCGCACATCGGCGATGTCGGCTTCGAGCAGGATGTGGCTACCTCCGGCCAGATCCAGCCCCAAATTGACGCGCGGACGCATGGACTCTGGGATGAAGGAAATAGCGCTGGGGGGCACAAAGGTCGGGATGGAAAACAGCGCGCCAACGATGATCGTCAGCCAAATCAGCGATGTTTTCCAACGTGGGAAATCAAGCATATGGGGTCCGCGGCCTCTTTTTCTTGTTCAATCGTTGGCAGGTTTGCCGGTGGGGTTGACGACATCGGCCAATGTCGCGCGCATCACGCGCACTTTGACTCCGCTGGCTATTTCAACTTCGACCTCAGCATCGTCAACCTTGGTGACTTTGCCGATGATGCCGCCGCCGGTCACCACCGTGTCGCCGCGCTTTGCCGCCGCAACCTTGACCTGATGTGCCTTCATCCGGTTTTGCTGCGGGCGAATGAGCAGAAAATAAAACACCACAAAGATCAACAACAGCGGCGCCATTTGCATGAAAATGGCCGCGCCGCCGCCTGATGAGCTGGCGGCTTGGGCAAAAATGAGTACGGAGGACATGGGATGAACTTTCACGGAGTGCTTATGATAGGGCTATATGGCGAGTGCTTCGCTTCAAACAACCCGCCGCGCCTAACATTAAGGGACTGCGGGCGCAACATGCACAATCCTTGAGCCACCGCCTTGCATCATCGCCCGCTTCACGCTAGGGGCCTCGCTCGCCCTTGGAGCGTTTTGAAGTCACATGATTTTATGTGATGACTCGCAGAACGCGGATTATACAAAAATTAGAGCGGGGGATTTGAACCTATCAAATCCACAGCTCTAACGGGCCGGTCGGGACGTAGCGCAGCCTGGTAGCGCATCACACTGGGGGTGTGGGGGTCGCAGGTTCGAATCCTGTCGTCCCGACCAATTTTCTTAATGAAACAGTAATTTACGCAGCAACAGCCTTTGCCGCATGATGGCTTACACGTCCATCATAGCGATATGCTAGCCCATTTGGGCGAACCTCCCCACGCACAATCTCCCCACGCACAATCTCCCCGCGCATAAAGACACCCCGCCCCCGATGGAACGAGGCCTGTCAGCATCGCCTCATTCGCAGTACCTGGCGCACGTCCTGCCCTGTTCGCCAGCCCCAATTCAATCTGAATATGCACAGGCTCTCATAATTACGCTTTCCTACAACATTCCAAATAGGTTATTTATTGCGTGTTACCGATAATTAGTGGGAAATACCATCCTATTTGGTTATTTTTCAACCTCTCAAATCGCGCACTAACCATGGCACCACCTAGCCTTACATCAACATGAAGGACAAAATTATGGCCATAATCGAAGGGCTGATTGGCCCCATTGCCAGCCTGATTGACAAGATTATCCCCGACCCCGAGGCGCGAGATCGCGCCAAGCTGGAGCTGATCAAGCTCGAAGGCATGCAGGAGATGGAGTCAATCCGCACGCAATTATCGGCGATCGTCGCCGAAGCGCAATCCACCGACCCGTGGACCAGCCGCGCGCGGCCCAGCTTCCTCTATGTCATGTATGCGCTGTTACTGTGGGCCATTCCGATGGGACTGATTGCCGCCGCGCGGCCCGAGATGGCGCAAGGGATAGCGGCGGGGATGAATGCCTATCTCGCTGGCATTCCCGAGCCGCTCTATGCCCTCTTTGGCACCGGCTATCTTGGCTACACCGCTGCACGGACTTGGGGCAAAATCAGGGGTGTCGAGGGGTAGGGCTGGTGTTGTGTCTCACCGCAAACTGAATTTCATGAAACAATAGTCCATTAAGAAATCCAACAACCAACGGAGTAAAACATGTCACAGTTTACAGAAGGTCTAACCCTGAGTTTGTATGGACCAGCTTTCCAGGTGAAATTTGCCGCAAGCCAGTTGGACGCGATGTCACCGTAAGCGTTCAGCTTCGAACTTTTTCAAGAACGTGGACCTGCGCCATGGGGCGGCGACAATATCATCATATGGAACGAGGAAACTGGTCAATGGGAAGAACATCTGGCAAGCGACATCATCGTCATCGGTGACCCAGCAACAATGACGAAAGACTATTGCACTCTGGTGCCCGATATTGTCCTTGGCGTCGACATCAGAGAGGCCTGTAAAGACCATGATTGGACCTACAGCGCCAATTCATACATCAGTAAACACGAGGCAGACATTGCATTCATGCGCGATATATATCGTATTTTGATTGCGGCAGGTGTTGCGGATGACGATGCCGCCTACGCTGCATTCACTTATTATATAGGTGTTTACGAATTTTTTGGGGGGCTTCTATGAAGGGCAGGGTGGCATTTTCCCTTAACCCACAAGCCAACGATTGAGGATCATGATAAAGCGAATGGATATTCTACTAGCTTTGGTGATCCTCATCGGGTTGCCAATAGGCTGGTTTGCGGTGGGATTTGGCCGTGAATATGCGCTGTTACCCATCGTCTGCCGACAGCAGTGCGTATTCAGCCCGCTGGCGCTGTTCACGCTCCCCATCCTGTTCAGCTATATCTGGCTCGTCTTTCGCCTGCTACGGGCAGTGTATTGCAACGGTGCCGATTTACGGACCATAGTGATGATAATGCTCGGCTTGATCGCAGCCACGATGTTCCCGTTGGTCTATGTCAGCATCATAGCCTCCCTATTCGGTCCGCTCGGATATTTCGACCTCTATTTGAATATGTTTGGCGCATCTGCACCACTGTGGCCATTTACTGCGTCCAGCCTATTTACAATTTTGACTGTCGCGCTGCTTTGGGCGAATGCATCTCGAATACCAGACGAGTCAGTCTAATTCGAAACTGCAATCGCAGCGCGGATCGCGGCGATTGCGGCTTCGGCGTTCGCGCCATCCGGCCCACCACCTTGTGCCATATTAGGGCGGCCGCCGCCGCCCTGCCCGCCCAGCGCCGCCACCGCAACCTTGATCAGATCAACCGCGTTTGCACTATCGAGCTTGTCATCCGAGATGCTGATCGCCACCGATGCGCGGCCATCATTGACCGCAATCAACACAACGACATCCGCACCGCTACCCTTGCGCATGTCCTCGGCGGCGCTGCGCAGTTCTTTGGGGTCGAGCCCATCAACAATCTGCGCAAGGAATGCAATGCCGCCTATATCCTCAACCGCCGCGACGCCACCCGTCACGCCAGCGCCCAACGCCAGCGCCTTCTTGGCCTCCGCCAGTTCACGTTCGGCCTTTTTGAGTGTATCGGCTAGCGCCGCAACGCGCGCGGGCACTTCCTCAGGCACGATCTTGAGCGCGGCCGCAACCAATTTCAACGCATCGTCACGCGCCGTGAGATAGAGCCGTGCAGCCTCTCCAGTCAGCGCTTCAACCCGGCGAATGCCGCTTGCGACGGCTCCTTCGCTGATCAGTTTGAACAGGCCGATATCGCCCAGCGCGCGGACATGGGTGCCGCCGCACAGCTCGGTTGAATAATAGTGCTCGCCCGCTTCTCCCATCGAAAGGACGCGCACTTCATCGCCATATTTTTCGCCAAATAGCGCAAGTGCACCGGCTGCCACAGCTTCATCTGGTGTCATCAACCGCGTTTGAACCGCTCCATTGCTGCGGATTTGAGCGTTCACATCCGCCTCGATTTGCGCCAATTGCTCCGTCGTCACCGCCTGCGGATGCGAGAAATCAAATCGCAACCGATCTTCGGCGACCATGCTGCCCTTTTGGGTAATATGCTCACCCAGCAATTGGCGCAAGGCGGTGTGCAGTAAATGCGTCGCGCTGTGATTAGCCCGAAGCCGGTTGCGCCTCTCCACATTGACGGCCAGGCTAATCGCATCGCCAACCCCGATTGCCCCCTTATGGAGCGTAACATGATGGGCATGGATGCGGCCGAGCGGTTTTGAAGTATCGGTAACATCGGCATCAACATCCGAAGAGGTCATTCTGCCCGCATCACCCATCTGGCCGCCGCTCTCGGCGTAAAATGGCGTTTGATTGGTCACAACAAGGACCTTATCGCCCGCTATCGCCACCGCGACCTCTGCACCATCTTTCACAATGGCAACAATTTGGCCTTCACCCTCGGTTGCAGCATAGCCAGTAAACTCGGTGGAGCCAGATCGCTCTGATATGTCATACCAAATTTCCTCGGACGCCTTGTCGCCCGACCCTTTCCACGCCGAACGCGCCGCCGCTTTTTGCAAGGCCATCGATGAATCAAAGCCAGCACGATCAACGCCGATGCCCTGATCTCTCAGGGCATCTTCGGTCAAATCAAACGGAAACCCATAAGTGTCGTAAAGCTTGAACGCGACATCGCCAGCCAGTGTCGCACCAGCCATCATGCCGACGGTCGCCTCATCGAGCAGTTTCAATCCCTTATCAAGAGTTTGGCGAAATCGCGTTTCTTCACGTTCAAAACTCTCAATCAACAAGGGCTGTGCGCGCAACAACTCTGGATAAGCCACCCCCATTTCCGAAATTAGTGCGGGCACAAGGCGGTGCATCAAGGGAGTCGATGCGCCAAGTAGATGCGCGTGCCGCATTGCGCGACGCATGATTCGGCGCAAAACATAGCCGCGCCCCTCGTTCGATGGCAAAACACCATCGGCCATCAAAAATCCGGTAGATCGAAGGTGATCGGCAATGATCCGATGGCTGGCACGAGCAGGCCCCGCCGCGCGAACGCCGGTCAATTCCTCGGATGCGCCGATCAAAGCTACAAAAGTGTCGGTGTCATAATTGTCGTGAACACCCTGGGCAACCGCTGCGACGCGTTCCAACCCCATCCCCGTATCGATGGAAGGGCGCGGGAGATCGCGAATAATTTTCCCCGCCTCCTGCTCATGTTGCATGAACACAAGGTTCCATATTTCAACAAATCTGTCGCCATCCTCATCTGGCGAGCCAGGCGGGCCTCCAGGAATATGCGCACCATGATCGTAAAATATTTCGCTGCACGGGCCGCACGGGCCAGTATCGCCCATCGACCAGAAATTGTCCGATGTCGCTATGCGGATGATACGGTCATCGGGTAGCCCCGCGATGCTTTTCCACAATCGGTGCGCTTCATCATCGCTGTGATAGACTGTCACCAACAGCCGCTCTTTGTCGAGCCCCCATTCGCGGGTCAGCAGCCCCCAGGCTAATTCGATGGCTCGTTCCTTGAAATAGTCGCCGAAAGAAAAATTGCCCAGCATTTCAAAGAAAGTATGGTGCCGCGCGGTATAACCGACATTATCGAGGTCATTATGCTTGCCGCCTGCGCGCACGCATTTTTGTGATGAAGCAGCTGTAACATAGGGCCGCGTCTCCAAACCGGTGAAGACATTTTTGAACGGCACCATGCCCGCGTTGACGAACATCAATGTCGGGTCGTTGTGCGGCACCAGCGGCGCCGATGCCAGGCTTTCGTGGCCAGCCCCCGCGAAATAATCGAGGAAAGAGCGGCGAAGGTCGTTTGTCGTTGTCATGGCGGTGACTTAGAACGTCAAAGCCGATGATGGAAGCGCTTTACGCATAGAATATTGCTTTGTGCCAACCGCCAGATAGAGCTTCCCCTTGGTCAAGAACGGTTCGCAAATATCGCACATATGCGAACCGTTACATGCGCGTCACTCTGTATCGTCATCCGAGTCCGTACTAGGGTCGGCCATTAGTGCTTCGGCGACTTTTTCAGTTCGCCCGCGAATGGCCGCCTCCAGCCTGTTCATCATCTCGGGGTTGTCCTTGAGAAATTGTTTCGAGTTTTCACGCCCCTGGCCAACCCGCACTGAATCATAGGAAAACCAGGCCCCTGATTTTTCGACAAGCCCAGCCTTGACGCCGAGGTCGAGAATCTCGCCAACCTTGGAAATTCCCTCGCCATACATGATGTCAAACTCGACCTGTTTGAACGGCGGGGCCACCTTGTTTTTGACCACCTTGACCCGCGTCGCATTGCCGACGATTTCCTCGCGATCCTTGATCTGCCCAGTGCGGCGGATGTCGAGGCGCACAGACGCGTAAAACTTCAGCGCATTGCCGCCGGTCGTGGTTTCGGGATTGCCATACATGACGCCGATTTTCATCCGCAGCTGGTTGATGAAAATGACCAGGCAGTTTGAACGGCTGATCGAGCCCGTCAATTTGCGCAAAGATTGCGACATCAACCGCGCCTGAAGCCCGACATGACTGTCACCCATCTCGCCCTCGATTTCGGCGCGCGGCACCAAAGCGGCAACTGAGTCGATCACCAGAACGTCGATAGCGTTAGAGCGCACCAGCGTGTCGACGATTTCAAGCGCCTGTTCACCAGTGTCGGGCTGGGAAACGATCAATTCGTCAATATTCACGCCCAGTTTGCGTGCGTAAATGGGGTCAAGCGCATGTTCGGCATCGACAAAGGCCGCTGTGCCGCCGCTTTTTTGCGCCTCGGCAATCACATGCAGCGCCAAAGTGGTTTTGCCCGAGCTTTCGGGGCCATACACCTCGACCACGCGCCCGCGTGGCAAACCGCCAATCCCCAGCGCAATATCGAGTCCAAGCGAGCCGGTGGAGATAGATTCAATCTCCATTGCCTCGCGGCTGCCCAGTTTCATTGCCGACCCTTTGCCAAAAGCACGGTCTATCTGTGCCAATGCCGCGTCAAGCGCGCGCTGTCGTTCGGGGTTATTTGCCATAGATTTGTTTTCGACCACCTTGAGCTGAGCTGCCATGTTTTCGTCCTTCCCACGTCTAAAGACTATCTCTTCACGCCGCAATATGGCGCACGCGAATCCCGTAATAGAAGCGATGTATCGCATTTGTTCCATAAGAACAAGAGGGAAACATGCGCGAAAATATGGCGGAATTACGCGATATGCCGGAAAATCTGTGTTTCGATGGAAAATTGGCGCGCCCGGAACGATTCGAACGTCCGACCCTCAGATTCGTAGTCTGATGCTCTATCCAGCTGAGCTACGGGCGCGCACTTGAGCGTTTTAAAGTCTGGAGCAACCAGATGACCCGCAAAACGCGGCGAGTCAAATCCGCCAAGGGTGGGTGACACCACCTGCCGAAGCGGCGCTCATAAGGAGGCGGGGCAGTCCACGCAACCCTATATTTGCCTTCGCCCCGATTAGGTCACAAACGCACGCCCCAATGGTCGGCACGTCTTCACTGTGCCACTGTTCGGCACGTCTTCACTGTGCCAC
>JBEBJX010000028.1:0-25576 GCA_040079655.1 Sphingopyxis sp.
CGAGAGGAAATTGTTGCGCACCTGGTAGGAGAAGGGCACCGCAGGTTCGAGCCCGCGCCCGCCAGTGAGCGCATTGATGATCGCGGTGGTTGGCCCGGCCACCACATTGGCAGCAATACAGCAATTTTCGTCGATATTGTCATAATCGGCGATCAGGCGGATCTTGACTGCATCATGCGCGTCAAACAGCAATTGGCCGCGAAAGCCATAACGGTTGCGGTTGTTGACATCCAGGCCAAGACGCAAATCCTGAGCATAGCCATCACGGCGGTTATAATTGCCCGCAATGCTGAACGCGACGGTGTCGCTCAATGGCCCCGTTGCATCAACTTTTGCGACGAATGCACCATAATTGCCATAGCTGATCTCGCCGCCGGCATCGAAGTCAAAGCTGGGTTCAGCCGTAATGACCGAGATGATACCCGCCGACGCATTTTTACCGAACAGCGTCGATTGCGGCCCGCGCAGCACCTCGACCCGGCGCAGGTTGGGCAGATCGCCAATCTGGGCGGCAGAGCGCGAACGATAAACACCGTCGATGAACACACCGACCGATGGCTCGATGCCCGCATTATTGGCACCGTTACCAAAGCCACGAATAGTGAAAGTCGTGTTTTGCGAGCTTTGCGACTGGGCAACGCGCAAGCTTGGCACCAATGTCTGAATGTCGATAAGGTCGCGAACCTGCGCCTGTTCGATCGTTTCTGCTGTGGTCACCGACACCGCGATCGGCGTGTCTTGCAGCGTTGTTTCGCGCTTGGACGCGGTGACGATAATGTCGTTGCCGGTTGCTTCCTCTTCTTCGGCAGCATCGGTGGGTGCCGGGGCTTCTTGCGCCATGGCGGGGAAAGATACCGCTGTTGCGCCAAACATGGTGGCACACAGCAAGGCGGAACGGATTTTCAGCATAAAACACTCCCAAATCGAACAAGCTCTAACGGCTAACATAGCGCTGCGGCCATGGGACCACGCACTTGCTGCAACAGATGAAAGGTTGCTGATTTAAGGTCAACCGTTACATCAATTTTGCCGAGAGTTATCCGCACTATCCCATGAAACAGTGGCGAATAAGCAACAGTTTCACGCACTATCCATCAACTTTGCCACGCATCGCGTAATAAAGATGCTTACGAATGCGAAAATTCCGTTACGGCAATGCGCAAATCACGGCCTTGGTATGGCCGCGCTCAAAAATTCTCAGTGATTCGACAAATGCCTGTTGACCAATCCTCTAATTGGCCGCACATTTTGCGCCTGATAGTGCAGCATAAGACTGCATCTTGCTTGCTGGATTTTCAACCCAGCGGACCGCGCCTTCATTTCCCCTTCCACCCGTTGGCAACAACGGATGATGCGTTTGACGCCTAGGCTATGACCGACGGCGCAACTGGTGAGAAGGGGAAAGTCACATGCATATTCGCAATCTGTTCGGGGCATCGCTGTTGGCGATGGCAGTTGCAACACCGGCCTGGGCGCAACAGGCGCCACTCGATGCGGCCGAGGAAGAAGCGGGCAGCAATGACATCATCGTCACCGCGCAGCGCTCATCACAGCGGCTGCAAGATGTGCCTATCGCGGTCAGCGCCTTTAGCGCCGAGGCCCTCGAAGCGCAGCAGATCGAGAATACCTCCGACCTTCAGCTGACACTGCCCAACGTCGTCTTTTCCAAGGGGCAATTTACCAACGCCAGCTTCACCATCCGCGGTATTGGCGATTTGTGCGTCGGCGTGTCATGCGATAGCGCCACCGCGATCCACCTCAATGATGCGCCGCTGTTCAACACCCGCCTGTTCGAGACCGAGTTTTTCGACCTGCAACAGGTCGAGGTACTGCGCGGGCCGCAAGGCACCTTGTTTGGCCGCAATGCAACATCGGGCGTCGTTAATTTCCGCACTGCGCGGCCAGAGCTCGGCGAATTTGGCGCCTCGGGCGAGTTTGAATATGGTAATTACAACAGCATCAAAGCCAAAGGCATGGTCAACTTGCCCATTGGTGAAACGATGGCCTTTCGCCTGGCCGGAACCTATCTCAACCGCGACGGCTATACCACCAACACCTTCAACAACAGCCGCCTTGATGGCCGCGACCTATACGGTGTGCGCGCCTCGCTGCGCTGGGAGCCGAGCGACAATACCACCGTCGATCTGATGGGCTATTATTTCCGTGAGAATGACAGCCGCCTGCGCAGCCAGAAACAACAGTGCCAGCGCGACCCGACCGGTGTGTTGGGCTGCCTCAACTCGCGGCTTGATTATGACCATCCCAATGTCAACGGCAATTTCTTTTACGCGCTGACCTCGCGCGAATTTTTCGCCGCGCGTGGCCTGCCGACCGCCTTTGCGCTCGGCAGCATCTATGGCAGCGACGTGTTCGCGGGCGTCACCAACCCCGCCGACCCGCGCGTCGTCAATACCGCGTCACCCGCAACCTATTTTGCCGAGGAATATATCGGCCAGCTGCGGATAGAGCATGAGTTTGATGGCGGCATTTCGCTGTCACTCGCCGGCAATTATGAGCATGTTCAGGTCGATTCGAGCCAGGATACCTATCTTGCGGTCCCCAACCGTGCGGGCTTCGCGCCCGGGCTGACCGCGCTACAATTGACGGCGGCAGGTGTAGGAGCACTGCCTACCTATCTGCGCCCGGTTGCCACTGCCCTCATCCCCGGCGGTGCTGCGGGGGTGCTGTGCACCTCGCAGCCCGAAGAAACCGGCACCGGTGCCTTTGGCGGGCACAGCGTGTGCGGCACCACCCCGCTCAATTTCGACCGATCGAACCTGTTGCAATCTTCCTGGTCGGCCGAAGCGATCATCTCGTCCGATTGGGACGGGCCGTTCAACTTCCTGCTCGGTGGTATTTACGCCAACATGCACCTCACGGAAAACAGCTATTATGTGAACACCTTTGCCATCGATTATCTGTCGGGCATTCTGGGCGCGTTCACAGCGCTTACCAACCCCGCATCGGCTGGCGGCCCTCTGCCGCCATCCTATCTCGCGACGCCGTTCTTCCGTAATAATACCGACGATTTCCAAATTGCGTCCTACGGTATTTTTGGCGAGGCTTATTATAACCTGACCGACACTTTGAAAGTCACGCTCGGCCTGCGCTATAATGATGATTCAAAGACCATCAGCGCGCGTTCAACCACCGCCAGTTTCCTCGCGCCGCATGGCGGCACCAGCGCCTTTGCCTCGCCCTTTGTCGGTGCCTTTGACGCCGATCCGGCGACGGCGGGCAATCAATTGTTCCAAAACCGCAACGTATCGTTCAGCGAGTGGACCGGCCGGGCGGTTGTCGATTGGCAAGTGACGCCCGACAATCTGCTCTATGCGTCTTATTCGCGCGGTTACAAATCGGGGGGCATCAACCCGCCGTTGCAACCGATCTTTGCGGTTTCGGAAAGCTTTCTGCCCGAATTTATCAATGCCTTTGAAATCGGGTCGAAAAACCAGTTCGGCGATTTACAGCTCAACGTGACGGCCTTTTACTATCAGTATCAGGACCTGCAATTGAGCCGCATTGTTGCCCGCACTGCGGTCAACGACAATGTCGATGCCAATATCTATGGCCTCGAGGCCGAAGCGATCATTCGGCCTACGCGCGAACTGGCGGTCAACTTTGGTTTCAGCTATCTGAATACCGAGGTGTCGAGCGACAAGTTCATCGCCAATCCGCGTGACTTTGGCGGTGGCCGCAGCGACGCAGTGATTATCAAGGATCTCACCAACGGCGCCAATTGCGCGGTCGCCCCGACCACACCGGGCAATGCCGCCGGGGCCAACGGCTTTGTTAATCAGGTCAACACCTTGATCAACAATATCAACGCGCCCGGCAATCCGCTGACCACGGCCAGCACTGGTGGGCTGCAACCCGGGGCCGGGCTGCGCCCGACAGCACCCTTCCCATCCAACAGCGGCATCGCATCAACCGGCGCGTTCAGCCTGTGCGCGATCCTCGCCAATCTGGCGCCAAGCGCGCTTGGCACGGCGTTCGGCGGGATCCAGGTGTTCACATCGGGTATTCCGGTCAACATCCGTGGCAATGAACTGCCCCAGGCGCCGCATTACAAGGCGTCTATGGGCATCCAATACACCATCGAAACCGATAGCGGCGTCTCGATCGTCCCACGTTTCGACCTAACCTATACCGGTGACAGCTATGGCAGCATCTTTACCAGCAATGTCAACGAAGTGGATGGCTTTACCCAAGCCAATGCCCAGTTACAGGTCAACGGGCCAGACAATCGCTGGTTCGGCCGCGTCTTTGTTCAGAACATCTTCAACAGCGATTCGATTACCGGCCAATATGTGACTGACCAATCACAGGGCCTGCCGACCAACATCTTTACGCTCGATCCGCGTCGCTATGGCCTCGCGGTGGGTTTCCGCTTCTGATCGGCGCGTGACAAAGATTGCGGGGTGAGCCGCAAGGAAAGCCTCTGGGTGCGCAAGCATTCGGGGGCTTTCTTTTTAGGGAGTTGGCGCTCAAAAATCCCACACTCAAAAATCGACAGCGATGCCCCCCCGTTCCCAATCGCCATAGCGCACCGGATCGGGCCGTCCCTTTTCCTCGCGCGGGGTAAACGGCACTTCGGCGGGAACGGGCGGGCCGTCATCGCGCTGCCAATGCTCAGGCGGGCGCACATGCGCGGGGCGGCGCGTTGCGCGGCGCATGGCCGCATCTGATTCTGTTCCTTCGGGCATCGCGCGATGATAGCGTAATATCGCCTGTCCGCAAAGTATTGCCCAATCCCTCCGCAACCACTACCCGCGCCCGATGACCCATAACGACCATCGATCCTCCGCCGCGCCGCTGGTGCCTGGGCTGGCTGCGCGCGCTGCCGCGCTCAAGCTGCTCGATGCGGTGATGCGCCGGGGCGAAACCATGGACGTGGTCGCCGCCAATGCCACCCGCGCCCTTGCCCCCGCCGACCGCGCGCTCAGCCTGGCCATCGCCAACGAAGTATGCCGTCATGTCGTCGACCTCGATCTGTTGATTGACAGCGCAACCACATTGCAACTGGCCCCCGATCTCAAGGCGCGGATGGTGCTCCGCATCGCGCTGGTCCAGGCGCTGGTGCTCAAAACCCCGCCCCATGCCGCCATCGCCACCGCGCTCCCGCTGGTCAGTGGCGGCCCGCGCCGCCTGGTCCACGGCGTGTTCGGCACATTGATGCGCGCCAATGCTGCCCTGCCCGCGACCCCCAGCCTCCCGCTGCCCGTCGAGGAGCGCTGGCGCGCACACTGGGGCGACGCGATGACGGCAGGGGCCAGCGCCGCACTCGCCGCTGCGCCGCCGCTAGACCTGACATTGGCTGACCCTGCGCAAACCGACCATTGGGCCACGGCGCTTGGCGGAACATCGCTGATGCCCGGGCATATCCGCCTTGCCCGCAGCGGCGATGTGGCCCGGCTCGCCGGCTATGCGACCGGCGCATGGTGGGTGCAGGATTTGGCCGCTGCTTTGCCCGCGCGGCTGCTGGGGCCGGGCGCGGGGCGTAGCCTGCTCGATGTTGGCGCAGCGCCGGGCGGAAAGACCATGCAGCTCGCCGCTGCGGGGTGGAAAGTGACCGCACTCGACAGTTCGGAACGCCGTTTGAAACGGTTAAGCGAAAACCTCGACCGCACAAATTTATCGGCGGAGATATTGCGCGGAGACGCGCGTGACCTGGCCCCCGACCGACAATGGCCCGACCGACAATGGCCCGACCGACAATGGGATGCGGTGATGCTCGATGCACCGTGTAGCGCCACCGGCATATTCCGCCGCCACCCCGATGTGCTCCACCGTATTGGCCCAAGTGAGATCGCTGATCGTGCGGCGGTTCAGACAGCGATGCTAGATGCGGCGGCGGGTGCTGTTCGTGCTGGCGGCGCGCTCGTCTATGCCGTCTGCTCGCTTGAACGCGAAGAGGGCGAGGATGTGATAACGGACTTCCTGTCTCGCCATGGCGATTGGACAATGCACGCCGTGCGCGCCGATGAATTGCCAGATGGTATCGCGCCATCACCACCAGGCTGGGTGCGGATAGCTCCGCCGATGTTGGGGGATGCGGGCGGTATCGACGGCTTCTTTATGGCGCGGCTGGTTCATGGCCTTTCCCACGCGTAAACGCGCGCGGCCAACCTAAGCGCTAATCATCGTCGCGATAGCTATCGTCGGCAAGGTCGCTGAACTTGGTCAACCTGGCCTCAAAATGCAGCCTAACCTTGCCAGTCGCGCCGTGGCGCTGTTTGGCGACGATCAATTCCGACAGGCCCTGAACCCGTTCCAGCTCCATCGCCCATTTGGCATGGTCATCGTGAATTTTGACATCATCGTCGGCCAGTGGTTTTTTCGGCTCGCGCGACAGAACATAATATTCCTCGCGGAACAGGAACAGGACGATATCGGCATCCTGCTCGATCGACCCCGATTCGCGAAGATCAGACAATTGCGGCCGTTTATCGTCGCGGCTTTCGACCGCGCGGCTCAGCTGCGACAGCGCCAGCACCGGAACGTTCAGCTCCTTGGCCAGCGTTTTCAACCCGCGCGATATTTCGGAGATTTCCTGAACGCGGTTATCGCCGCTCTTGCTGCTGCCCTGTAGCAGCTGGAGATAATCGACAATGACTAGGCCGATGTCGTGCCGCCGTTTCAGCCGCCGTGCCCGCGTGCGCAATGCCGCAATGGTCAGCGCCGGGGTATCGTCTATGAACAGCGGCATGCTTTGCAACCGCGCAGCCGCAGCCGATAGATTGTCGAAATCATGATGGCTGATCCGCCCCATGCGCAAGCTTTCGGAACTGATGCCTGATTGTTCGGCCAAGATGCGGGTGGCCAGCTGATCCGCCGACATTTCGAGGCTGAAGAACACAGCCTTTGCGCCCATATTCTTGTCGTCGGCTATGCCAGCTTCCTTGTCGCGCATCCATCGGTCTGCGGCGGCAAAGGCGATGTTGGTCGCCAACGAAGTTTTGGCCATGCCCGGCCGACCGCCCAATATCACCAGGTCGGACGGGTGCAGTCCGCCGATCTTGGCATTCACGGTGGCGAGGCCGGTGGTGATCCCCGACAGGTTCCCGCCAGAATTGAGCGCCTTGGCAACCCCCGCTACGGCAAGTGTTGCCGCCTGGCCCAGAGTGCGCGCCTGGCCCAGTTCGGCATCGCCGCCCGATACGCGATAGAGCGCAGTCTCGGCCTCTTCGATTTGCGCCGCTGGGTCGAGCGTCTCGCTGGTGTCGGTTGCGCGTTCAACCAGCGTGCGGCCCACCGCTACCAATTCACGCAGCAAAGCGAGATCATGGATCTGGCGGGCAAAATCTCGCGCGCCGATCAATCCTGCCCCAGAACCCGTCAATTGCGCCAGATAGCCAGGGCCGCCCAGCGCAATCATGGCCTCATCGGCATCGAAATAGGGTTTGAGCGTAACCGGAGTAGCCAGCTGATTATTGCCAGTTATGTGGCAAATACGTTCAAATATGCGGCCATGAAGCGGCTCGAAAAAATGCGCCACCGTTAACGGGACGGGCAGATCTTCCAGCACGCGATTATCGAGCAAGCACGCGCCCAGAAAGGCCGCCTCGGCCTCTATATTGGCGGGGAGGGTTGGCGCATCACGCACGCCTTGAGTCGCTTCGAAATCGAGAATGGTTGCCATGGTTCATGCCCTTACGCGAACTACACCATTGCACCAGCCTTCGTGTGTCAATCCATCAACAGGCACGCCGCAATCTGTGGATTGTCTTGTCGCGTCTTCGACTTGCGCCGCGCTCCATGCTTGGGCAAAGGGGTGCAACCATGGCCGACCCGCGCATCATCGACATCACCCTGGACGAGGCGACCATCATCTGGCGCAATGCCGATATTGAACAGGAACGCCGCGTCGCCATTTTTGATTTGCTTGAGACCAATTATTTCAAACCGCTGCGGATATTGGAAAGCGATGGGGCCACGCAATATGGCGGCCCCTATCGACTGACTATTTCGGTGGAGGAAGGGCGATTGGCCATGGCTATCGCCCGCGAAGATGGGCGGGAGCATGAGGTTATCATCCTTGGGATGGGGCGTTTTCGTCGTTCAATCCGCGATTATTTCGCCATTTGTGACAGCTATTTCCAAGCAGTGCGAAGCGCCACCGCCGACCAGATAGAAACCATCGACATGGCGCGAAGGGCAATTCATAATCAGGCATCTGAAATGCTGATCGAGCGTCTGGACGGCAAGGTCGAGCTGGATTTTGATACCGCACGCCGTCTGTTCACCCTCATCTGTGTATTGCACATCAAAGGATGACCGGCGCCGCCACTCCTTCGTTATGGCGCAAAGGCACGGGCCGGGCCGCGATGGGGCTGTGCCTGCTGATAGTCGCGCTATTGGGCTGGCGATGGTGGTCGACGCATTGGCGCCCAGGCGCGGCCGAATGGCCGACACAAGGGGTCGCGATCGGGGCGGAGAATGATCCCGTCAGCTGGCCTGCGCTCGCTACCCAGGGGATAAGCTTTGCCTATATTGATGCAACGCGCGGCGCGCGGCAAGCCAACCCCCATTTCTCGCGCGATCATGACGCCGCCCTTCCATCAGGGCTGCATAGCGGGGCTATCCATCAATATCGGCTATGCGAACGAGCGATGGACCAGGCGGCGGCCTTTGTTCGCCTTGTTCCGCGCGAAGCGACATCGCTTCCCCCCTTGGTGACGCTCGACCTCGATGACAATTGCGCTGCGCAGCCCTCGCGCGCTTTATTACTCAGTGAGCTCAGCACGTTTTTGACACAATTGGAAACGCATATGGGTAAATCGGCGTTCATTGCCCCAAGCGCAGAGTTTGAGGAACGCTATGATATTTCCTCGGCAATTGTCAGGGGGCTGATGGTCCATAGCCCCCGCTCCGAGCCCGATGCCGATGACCCGACGTGGGTATTATGGCTGGCCAATGATCAATTGCGGATCGCCGGGTCCGATGGACCGACAAGGCTGCTGGTGCTAAGCAATAGCCCAAGGGGAGCAAATCCATGACAAGCCGTGACGATTTGTTCACAGCAGCCCGTGCAGCAGCGCGGGGCGCGCACGCGCCCTATTCGCACTTTGGTGTCGGGGCGGCGCTGTTGCTCGATGATGGTCGCATCGTCACAGGATGCAATTTTGAGAACGCCAGCTATGGCCTGACGCTTTGCGCGGAAACTGTCGCTTTGGCAACGGCCAATAGCATGGGCGATTTACGCCGCGTCGTCGCGGTTGCGGTTATCGGCGGCGCGTTGGGGGCAGATGGGTCATTAAGCGGCAGCGACGCTGTGCGCCCCTGCGGTCGATGCCGGCAAATGCTGTATGAGGCCGCGAGCATGGCCAAACGCGACATTGCCGTGCATTGCAGCAGCGCCGATGGCACCGTGGTTGAAACCCATGCGCTCTCGGCATTATTACCCTTTGCCTTTGGGCCACATGATTTGGGAATCATATAGAGATGGCGATATTATCGGACAAATGGATCCGCGAGGCAGCAACGACACAGGGCATGATAGAGCCCTTTGTCGAGGCGCAGCGCCGCGACGGCTGCATCAGCTATGGCCTCAGCTCCTATGGCTATGACGCCCGCGTGGCCGATGAGTTCAAGATTTTTACCAACGTCAATTCTTCGGTGGTGGACCCCAAACAGTTCGACCCCAACAGCTTTGTCGATCGGCAAACCGATGTTTGCATCATCCCGCCCAACAGTTTTGCCCTCGCCCGCACGGTCGAATATTTCCGCGTTCCGCGCGACGTTCTGGTCATCTGCCTTGGCAAATCCACCTATGCCCGGTGCGGCATCATCGTCAACGTCACTCCATTGGAGCCGGGATGGGAAGGCCATGTGACGCTCGAGTTCAGCAATACAACGCCGCTCCCCGCCAAAATCTATGCCAACGAGGGGGCGTGCCAATTTCTGTTCTTGCAGGGCAACGAGCCATGCGAGACCAGCTATGCCGACCGCGCCGGAAAATATATGGGCCAGCGCGGGGTGACGCTTCCAAAATTATGAGCCCTCAATCATGAGTGTTTCACTCGACCAGATTCTTGCCGGAGCAAGCCAGGAAAAGGGGGACTGGCGCTACCAGATCGGAGCCGACTGGATGCAGGGTCGCACCGCTTATGGCGGTATTTCGGCCGCGCTGGCGCTCGATGCCACACTGCGCAATCACCCCGGTGATGCCCCCTTGCGCACAGCTCAAATCAGCTTTGTCGGGCCAGTTGGCGGCGAATGCCTGGTTGGCACACGCCTGCTTCGCCAATCGAAATCGAGCCGATTTGTTGCTGCCGACCTTATGAGCGATCTTGGCTATGGCACTGGCGCATTGTTCAGCTTTATGAAAAGCCGCACATCGCACATTGACCTCCACCAATATAGCTTGCCCGACACCCCGCCTCCCGACGCGCTGGAATCCATCCCCGACCACCCGGCGCGCCCGCCATTTACCCAAAAATTTGACATGCGGCCCCGGCGTGGGCCCAGTTTCGGCCATGCCCTCAAAGATGGCCACATCGTCACCTGGGTTCGCTGGGTCGAACAGCCAGCGTGCGATCCGCATATAGCCCTACTGGCGCTCGCGGATGCGCTTCCTCCGGCCGCAATAACATTGTTCACCCAATTTGGGCCAATGAGCTCATCGACGTGGATCCAGCACTTCCTGACCGATCATCCGCAAACCCATGACGGTTGGTGGCTGATGGAATCGCAAACCCGCACTGTCGCCAACGGTTTTTCTGTGCAGAGCATGTCGATATGGAACAGCGCAGGCGAGCTTGTTTCAGTAGGCGAGCAAGGCGTCGCCCTTTACGTCTGAGCGGTTATGACTGAGGGGGCAGGATGATTTGTGCCCTCAGCCCGTGTGGCTGGCGGTTATGTATGTCGAGCGATCCGCCCTCCGCTACGACGATGGCATTGGCCAGTGCCAGCCCCAGCCCCGATCCGCCAGTGTTGCGGTTGCGCGATGTTTCGGCCCGCGCAAATGGCTCGATCATCGCCGCTATTTGCTCTTCCGCAATGCCTGGGCCATCATCATCAACACATAATGCGATCGACCCGCCTGGCAACGCCACCAAGCCGACCGTCGCCGACCCGCCATAGCAAAGCGCATTGTCGATAAGGTTGCGCATCGCCCGCCGCAGCGCCGCCGCGCGCACGGTGCGCAGCAATGGCTCTGCGGGCCTCGCCCCCGAACTCGCCCCCGAACTCGCCAGCACTACCGGCTTGCCCATTTCCTCATAGTCATCAACCAGCGCCGCCAGCATTGCCGCCAGATCGGTCAGCGCGGCGGCCTCGCGTGGCTGGCCTGCGCGAGCCAACGCCACTATGTCACCAAGCATCAACGCCATTTCCTCGATCGTTGCGCTCATCTTGTCGCGCAGCGTGGCATCCTCCACTTGCTCGACCCTGACACGCAGGCTGGTCAACGGAGTGCGCAAATCATGGCCGATGGCACCCAGCATCCGGTCCTTGTCCTGTAACATCGCCCAAATACGCTGGCGCATCGCGTTAAAGGCGCGGGTCAGTTCGCGCACATCTTGCGGCCCGCTCTCCGGCACAGGCGGCGCATGCCGGTCAAATCGTGCCTCACTCGCCGCACTGGCCAGTTGGGCAAGCGGCCGGCTGACCCGCCACGCCACGAACAGCAGCGGGATCAGCAGCAATCCGAACAGGATCAATGTCTGGCCGATCAGCAGCGCCCCGACCCGCGCCCCGCCATTGGCTATCCGTGTGCGAACCGTTATCCAGCGGCCATCGGCAATCCGCGCCGCCACCGCGACCGCCACCGCCTCCCTGTCACCGCCGCGTCTGACGCCTTTCATCAGCGCTTGGGGGCCCGGCGCACGCGCTGGCAAGGCGATCCGCCCGGCGCGCACCTCTCTCACGCCGGTTTCACTGCCGAGCAGCGAGCGCACCAGCGAAGCCATTTCGGGCCAATCGGCCATGCCGGAACGAAAATGCGGCCGCGAGTCGATGACGATCTGCCTCGGCCCGCCCCGATTCCGCTCTTGCAGCATCGGTGGCGCGCCGCGCCTGCCCGCGCCCGGCCCACGCGGCAGCATCCACGGCGGGATCGGCTCACCCGCCGCGATGCGCGTCGCCACATCGTCTATCGTCACCGCCGCGCCCGCCGCAATCGTCGACAGGCGCTCTTGCCGCCCGCCCCTGACCAGCAGCGCCAGGTTGATCGCCTGGGCAACCATCAGCGACACTGCGGCGACCAGCATCAACTGGCCACCCAGGCTGCGCAGGCCGATCATCCGCCGCATCAGCAACGGACGACTTCGCCCGACACCATATAGCCGCCGCCCCATATCGTTTTGATGATGGTCGGCGCGCGCGCATCATCCTCTATTTTACGGCGCAAACGGCTGATGAGATTGTCGATCGAACGGTCGAATAGCTCTGCGTCGCGGCCGCGGACAAGGTCGAGCAGCCGGTCTCGCGTCATGACCCGGCGCGGATTCGCAAGCAAAGCCAGCAGAAGTTGATACTCACCCGAAGACAGTGCAACGTCGCGGCCATCGCTATGGCGAAGCGACCGCGCGATGGTGGATAGGTGCCAATCGCCAAACCGATAGCCTTCCTCACCATTCTCGCTTGGCAAAGCGGCGCTATGCGCGCGGCGCAGCACCGCCCGGATCCGCGCCACCAGTTCGCGCGGGGAAAAGGGTTTGACGACATAGTCATCGGCGCCAATTTCCAGCCCGATGATACGCTCGGTCTCCTCGGCGCGCGCGCTGAGCAGGATGACCGGAATCCCCGGCCCCTCGCGGATGAACCGTGTCAGGCTGAGCCCATCTTCGCCCGGCATCATGATATCGCAGATGATGAGGTCATATGCCTTGGCCCCAATCATCGTGCGGGCCGTTCCGGCATCCGCCGCCCCATCAACGGCAAACCCCTGTCCGACGAGATAATCGGTCAGGGGTTCACGGATCGATGCTTCGTCGTCGATCAACAACAATTGGGCGGGCGCGTCATCCACCCGTTGCCGGGGCTCCTGCGCCCCGATGGCGGCCACGCCGCTCGCGCATCTGGGCACGGTGCGCATCGCGCTCGGCGGCGGTGACACTGCCGTCATGATTGGTGTCGCCGCGGTCAAATCTCTGGGTCGCAGCAGCCATAAACTCAGCGCGGTCGATCGCCTGGTCATTATTGGTATCGGCTCTGTGCGCCATAGCGGCCATGCCACCCGCACGGCGGCCGTGGTGGCGCATCCTCTGCCTGGCTCCAGCGCCCTCCGCGCCGCGTGCGGCGCGCCGCTCGGCCGCATGAGTGGCCCGTTGCGCTGCGTGCGCATCCCATTCTGCGCGACTGATATTGCCGTTGCCGTCGCTATCGATCCGGCCGAACATTTCGCCCCGGTGTCGCTCCTGCCCCGCTGTGCGATCTTCGGTGGTCAGGCGGCCATCACCATTGGCATCCATCCGCGCAAAGCGTGCGTTCGCCGCCTCGTTCGCTTCGGCGCGGGTCACTGTGCCATCGCCATTGGCATCGGGATTATGCCGTTCGTGATTTTGCGCCAAAGCTGATGCACCGATCAACAAGGCAGTCGCCGATATGCCGAGTGCAATACGTGAAATCATGACCATCATTCTTCTCCTATGGAGCAGGATGTAGCGCTAACCCATAGTCATATTATGTCATAATAGCGAAAGATTGTCGCAAATTGTCGCAAAAACCATATTGGCGAAACGGGAGCACCGCACTCAGAACCGCCCACCGCTCAGAACCGCAGCGTCGCCGCAGCCCCGCTGGAAAAATTGGCACTGGCGGCCGTAAGGCCGGTTGCCGCATAAACTTGCAAGCGCACTGCATGCGAAAGGCGAAAACTGGCCCAGCCGGTGACTTCACTGATGGTGCCGCCCGTCGCACGCGTCGATTGCGCCCAGCCATAATCGCCACCAAGCCGCAGCCACGGCGTCGCTGCCGCACTAAAACCCGTTGCTAATCCCCATACGTCGCGGCGATTGGTTGTGGGAGAATTGCCAATGAAACGGCGGCGGCCGCTGATATAATAGCCCAACGATCCATTGTCGTAGCCAAGCTCTAACCCAGCGGAATAATCGAGCTCGCCGCTGCCTAATCGCTTTGTAACGGACGCGGTGGGAAGCTTCACTCGGCTGTTTGCATCAAGGTAGAAATTGCTACCAAGCGCAAAGGAATAGGCTGCGGTTACAGCCACATCGCCAATGCCGCTGCGCGATTGCATCGCGGGGGTAAGCGGTGTGACCCCCACCACAGGCGCGTCATCATCCTCGCCTTCGTTGTCGTCATCGCCGCCCTCACCTGCGCCGCCGCCCTGCGGCGTATCGAGCAACGAACCAGGGCCATTCACATGGACATACGGAACCGAGACTTTGATCGAAAAACCCCCGCTACGATACCGCAGCGAGACAGGGACAGATACGACATCCGTGTTGCCAACCAGGCTGTCATAATCGCCAGTCGAGTAATTGACGCCTAAGCCAAGGCGCCACGCATCATTTGCCGCGCGTTGTGATGTTTCTGGTGCAGGGTCAATCTGTTGCGCATAACAAAGCGTGGGAGCGGCCAGGCATAACCCCGATACTATCCAGAAACGAACCATTATCGACATTCCGAGCCCTCACTCTCTCATGGAAAAGTGGGTGAGCACTATCGTTGATCCACCCTATTGGCAATGCGGCATGGTCAATGGACGATTAACGAGCGCGCCATCCCGAAGCGATCAACGTCCGCTCTTGCGCAGCGTCCATGGGATCGCCGCCACGCAAACGGGTATAGGCCGCGTCAATAGCGTTGGATTGGTCACCCGATGCCGCGACGATGCCCGTAGCCGTGGGTGCCAAAGCCATTTTGACCTCGGCTTCTATTGTCCAGCGACGATCGCCGCGACACGCAATCCCCGCCGAAGCCTTGTCGCCCTCAACCCGATATTCGCGGCAATAACGGCCGTCATTTGCCGCAAAGCTTAAACTCGGAACCACAGTGCCCGCCTCCAAAGTCATGCGTTGACCCGATGCAGAGCGTTGCATTGCCAGTTGAAATGCGGGGTCATTGGAAAGCCCGGGGGTCGCCAGCATCATTTTCACCGTGACCGCCAAAGCCAGCGCAGCGGCAATCGCACCGCCGGCAATCCAGCCGCGCCTAGGCCTGCTGCCAGCAGCGGTGCCTGGTGGAGCATGGGTCACGCGCGCCGCCCGCGCCGTCGCAAAATCGATGACCGTTGCCGTGGGCGCGGACTCAGCATCAGCCAAGCCTAATCGCGCCAGCAATGCCGCATCAGCGGGGCGCTCGGCTATCAACGTTCGCAGCACGTTATCATTGTCGCGCCACTGCTGAATTGTTTGCGCCAATTCTGGCTGCCTCGCGATGTCCATGTCAAATTTTGCGCGCTCGACAGCATCCATTTCGCCATCAAGATAGCGGGCGATTTGCAATTCCAGTTCCTCTGTCATCATCCTATGCTCATATTATTTGGCGCTGTTTGGTGAACGGTGCAGTTTGGCGCAAATAGCGGCGCGTGCACGCGCCAGCCTGCTCATCACTGAACCGATAGGAATATCGAGCAATTCCGCCGCTTCACGATACGAGCGCCCGTCGATAACCACTAATGCCATCACCGCACGATGCTCCGCCGATAGATCGTCAAATGCACTGCCAACCGCGCGCAGATCTGACCGACCTTCGACGATTTGGCGACCATCCTCGCCCGCAAGGTCGGCAATAGCATCGAGATCGACCACCGTTCCGCGCACTTTGCGGCTGCGCGCCATGTCGATGGAAAGGTTGCGGGCGATACGGAACAGCCAGCTATCGAGCCGCGTGCCGTCCTGCCATTGATCGGCATGAACCATGGCGCGTTCAACGGTTGCCTGTAATAAATCATCCCCAGCGTCACCATTGCCCGCGAGGCCCGCGCAAAACCGGCGCAAGCGAGGGATTTCCGCAACGAGCTGATCCTTAATTCTTGCATGAGGTGCACAAGCCTTTGGTGACACTATTGTCTCCTGCATCAACGAGCGGGGTTAAAACTTATTCCAATGCGTTAACATGGCGTTTCCCATTTTGAGCCACGCGCGCTATCGATGTCGGACCTAGTAGATTGGGAATAATTTCACCACAATGGCGTTTTCCTCTAATAGGGCGCGCGGCGGCAATGCATAGGCCGCATGTTGATCATGTGTAGAGTGTGTAGCTGATGAAAAAATGGTGGGCCATTTGTGCGTTGGGGGTGTTTTTCATGGCGCTCTCACCCAATGCACTTGCCAGTGCCGAGCCCGAGGATCGAGAGGACCGTGCAACGGAACATAGCGATGCCCGAGAAGATCGCGAAACCGAAAGCCACGCCTCTGAAGACCATGCCCCCGAAGACCATGAAGGCGTGGAGGGCGAAGAAGGCGAGGAAAGCGACGAGAACGAGGAGGGCGATCATGATCGTGCTTCCGCTGCGTCCATACGCGAGTTGACCCAGGATGAGCATCCAGAGTTTGACGATGATCATTTCCCCGTTGTCCCAGGCGAGGTCATCGGCCTCGATCTGAGCGAAAATGCCCTTACCGCCGCGGCTGCACGCGGTTTTCATATAATTGAAACGACCAGGCTGGCCGAATTGGAAAGCACCGTCACCCGGCTGATGGTTCCAACCGGGGTGCGCGTTAGCGATGCTGCGGCGATGCTGCGGCAAATCGATCCGCACGCTACGATTTCGCTCTCCCATTATTACGCCACACCTGCCAGCGGCCCAGGCAGGTCGCGGCCAACGCGGGTTAGACCGCCCGAACATAGGCCGGATCAACGCGCCGCACCCTTGCGTATCGGCATGATCGACAGCGCCGTTGAACCCCACCCGATGTTAAACAGGGCCAGCGTCACACGCGGTCAATTCGGTAATAATGCCACCGACTCTGCGGGTCACGGAACAGCGGTCGCCTCTGTGCTGGCGCATAATGGCGCCACCGAATTATTGGCGGCCAATGTTTTTCGCGGTAACGGGCGGCAATTCACGTCCCCCGATGCCATTATTCGCGGGTTAAGCTGGCTGATCGGCCAGCATGTTTCTGTTATCAACATTTCTTTGGCTGGGCCGCGCAATCCTGTGCTCGACGCGCTTTTCAGCCGTGCATTGACCAACGGCCATGTCATTGTTGCTGCGGCGGGCAATGGCGGGCCGACATCTGCCCCTGCCTACCCTGCTGCGCTTGACGGTGTTGTTGCTGTGACCGCAGTGGATGCACAGAACCGCATCTATCGCTATGCCAATCGTGGTGATTATGTCCGTGTTGCCGCGCCTGGCGTTGCCATAATGACGGCGGCGCCGCGCGGGATGCAACGCTTGCAAAGCGGCACCAGCTTTGCTGCGCCCTATATCGCCACCATCCTGGCGCGATGCGCAACCCGGGTTTCGACCAGCAACAGCCGCTGCATCACCAATATGGAACGCACAGCGATTGACCTTGGCGCGCCCGGACGCGACCCCATTTATGGACTGGGCCTGGTCACTACGCGCTGATTTATCCATCGACCACGGCCATGGCGCTATACCGTGCCATATTTATACCGTGCCATATTTGGTTTCGACCGAAATCCCTATATCTTTCAGAAATTGCGTGGGCAATATCCCGCCGACGCACACAATGACCGCATCATTGGGCAGTATTTTGGGGCCAGACGCCGTGCGCAACTGGACGCTGTCCGGACTGATACTCTCTACTTGAGAGCTGAGCTCGACCACCAGACGACCAGAGGATTGAGCATCGGCCAAGCGTTCGCGATTTTTGCTGCGCGCACGGTCAAAGGCGTCGCGGCGATAGGATAGGGTGACGGTCGTTCCCGCCTCGTCGGCAATAGAGGTTGCGGCTTCGATCGCGCTATCGCCGCCGCCAACCACAAGCACGCGCTTGCCCGCATATTGCGCCGGGTCGATCATGCGATAAACCACCTTGTTTTGCTCTTCGCCCGGAACGCCCAGTTTGCGTGGTGAACCACGTCGGCCGATCGCAAGCAGGACAAAGCGTGCGCGATAATCCCCGCGCGATGTCGTGATGCGAAAAAGTTCATCCTCGCGCACAATCGTTTCTACACGCTCTTCCAAATTCAGCTCGAGAGCATTTTTATCGACAACATCATACCAGAATTGCAGCAATTTTTCTTTGCTGACTTCGCTGAACATCACCTTGCCATGCAGCGGTAATTCAGCTGGCGCAGTCATCACCAATTTGCCGCGCGGGAACTGGGCCACCGTTCCGCCCAGGCTATCCTGATCGATTGTGCAAAAATTAAGCTTGCGTTCTTTCGCGCCCAGGCTGGCCGAAATGCCGGCGGGGCCTGCTCCGACGATAAGCACATCAAGCACACCGGCTTGTTTCGGCGCGGCCTTTGCCTTTGTTGCTATATTATCCATCGCCTGGCGGCCTTGCTCAATAGCGTTACGGATCAAGCCCATGCCGCCCAATTCGCCAGCGATAAACAGGCCCGGAACGTTGGTTTCGAACTTTGGGCTGACAAAGGGGATGTCAACACCACGCGTTTCGGTGCCGAATACCAATGTGATGGCATTGGTCGGGCATGATGTGGCACAAGCGCCATGACCGACACAATGCGACGGCTCGATCAATTTAGCCTTGCCATCGACAATACCAAGAATAGATTTTTCGGGGCATGCTTTCACACAGGCCGCACAGCCAAGGCAATAAGCGGGGTCGATAACCGGATGCAAAGAAGACGGCTCGGTAAGACCGGCTTGCTTGGCTTCGTCCCACACCGACAGACTGGCTCGGGTTTTACGGCGACCCAGCCATATCCACGCCGCCCAGATGGCCAGCAATGGCAGCCCGTAAACGAGCATCATCAATGATCGACCCGTGAACATCCTAATTACAGTCCGTATTCAGCCGCAGCCCGGTTTATCGTGGCCAGCTTATCGGCTTGCGATGCGAAGGTGCGCCGCGCGGTCGCGACATCGCGTACCGCCTGTGGGCGGTCATTGAGCACGATGCGCGAGCGAATAAGGCGGGCCCAGCCCTCAACATCGTCGGGGTTGGCCGCGAGCCGCGTAGCAAGCCCAGAGACCATGCCGTTGACCATCGCCTGTTGATCAGCCGCTGGGAGCGCAGCTGCCGCAGAGACCTGCTCGGCTGTTGGCCCGGCACCGCCGCCTTGCACAGTGGCGCTGTTCGGAACACTCGATACGGAAGCCGAAGGCATTGCGCTTGCCGTTGGCGGCGCTGCGGCCGGCAAACGCCCCGCGACATTGACACCAAGCCGCGCCGCAAGCCGCTCCACCCGTGTGCGCAAGTCAGCCTGCCATGGCAGATTAGCGGGCGAGGCGTTGGCAATCGCTATCCATTCCTCAAGCGCGGCGCGTTCCTGGCCATTTTGCGATTTATAGAGGGCGATGAAAAACCGCGCGCGCGGTTCATTGCCATCAATCGCCAGCGCTGCATCAAACTGGCGCTTTGCTTGGGCAGAAACGCTGTCATTGGCGACGCTCACCATCGCCTCACCATAGGCCGACAGGACATCAGCACGGCCCGGCAATAATGCGGCGGCGCGGGCATAGGCCGTCACAGCCTTATCGGGATGGCCCGTGTTCTGGTATGACCAGCCAAGGGTGCGGAACCCCTCGCCATCGGTGGGGTTGGCGGCGAGCCGCGCTTCCAGGCGGGCGACCATCGTATCAACATCATCGAGCGTGCCCGCTGGTGCCTGCATTCCCACAGAGCCAGGGGAGACTGCGTTGGACGATCCTTCCGCTGTGGCGATGCTAACGCTGTCATCACCGCGAAGCGCGATCACCCCAGCAGCGATGATCGTCAACAAGCCCGCACCGCCCAGCAATAACTGATTGCGAGGCAAAGCGCCAATCGCCTGAAACCCGCTTGAAAGCCTGGATCGCGGTGCTGGGGGCTCTGCGTCATACGAGGTTTTGGCGTCGGATGTGGCACCGAAAACTGGCGCATCAACCAACGCCCCATCCCGCTCACGCATATCGCTGGCGTTGCCGGACATCCCCTGCATCAACCGCATGGCGACAATCCCGATAGCAATTCCAGCAATTCCGGTTAAGATGAATGGTAACATGCGAGCCCAATTCCTAATGGTGAAAATACCGCCGTTTCGCGGCTGCTGTGGTGGAATAACGTTTCTCCTTGCACGTTATTCCAGCAATAGCTTCTAGTGATTGACGTTTAAGCAATCGACAAATTGCTGACAAAAAATATATGGGTGGCATGACACAATCACAACAGCCGGTCGGGACCGGATCAATCAGATCATCATTCGCATCGCTTTCCACCAAGTCTTTGGGGCCCTGGATTGTCGCGGTGATTGTGGTTACGGCGCTTGTCGCTGGCTGGCTATTGCGCAATGACGATGGCATAAACCCTGAGCTGGGCCTCGGATACTGGCTAGGCATCATCGGCGGCAGCATGATGCTATTGCTGCTAATCTATCCTATCCGCAAACGGATGTCGCCGCGATCCAACTGGGGCTCGATAGGCTTTTGGTTCCGCACGCATATGTTGCTGGGGCTGGGTGGCCCAGTGCTGATTCTCTATCATTCGCGCTTCACCTGGGGAGCACTCAACAGCGCTGTTTCGTTGACAGCTATGCTGATTGTGGCGTCAAGTGGCCTCGTTGGCCGATTTTTCTATGCGCGTGTTCACCGTGGATATTCAGGGCGCAAACTCGAAGTGCGCGCGATCCTGAAGGATATGCATGAGGAGCTGGACAACCTGGCCCAAGGCGGCAGCACTGGCGTGTGGCTGCGCGATCAATTGCAACCCTTTGAACAACGCACGGTTGCGGCTGGGGCTTCATTTTGGGCGAGCGCGCGTTCGGTCATCGACATTGGCATTGGCACCCGCCGCAAACAACGGCACCTTCGCCGCGAGCTCAGCACATTATTGGAAAATTCGGACCTGCCGCCCGTTGAATGGGCCGCAATGAAACGCGACATGGCGGCGCGATCATCGGCCTATTTCTTGGCGGTTCGCCGTGCGGCAGAGTTTGCCTTTTACGACCGTATGTTGCGTCTGTGGCATTTGTTCCACCTGCCGCTGTTTTTTATCCTGATTTTGACCGCGATATTACACATCGTTGCGGTGCATATGTATTGATGAGATTCTGGGCGCGCCTGTTTTTTGCGATTGCGATGATGCTAGGCACACAAGCCGCAGTATCACAAAGCGTTATGGAGCGGCTGGTGACGCCCGGCCCGCTGGCTAGTGCGCATGCGCGGCTCGAAGCAACATGCGACAGCTGTCATCAATCTTTCACGCGGACCGCACAAAATTCGCGTTGCCTGGCCTGCCATCGCGGTATCGCCAGCGACATTACGGCCAGACAGGGTTTTCACGGGCGATCAACCGCGCGGGCCCAGGAATGTCGCACATGCCATAGCGATCATCATGGCCGCAATTTTGCACTTGTGCGTTTCAACCGCGCAACATTCAACCATGCGTTGACCGATTATCCGCTGGTTGGTGGCCATGCCCGCGCCACTTGCGCCGGATGCCATGGCACCAGCACCCATTTTCGCACCACTTCGACAGCATGCGCCAACTGCCATGCGCGAACCGAGCCGCACCGTGGCCGCCTGGGCCGTAATTGCCAAAGCTGCCATAGCGTCACCGCATGGGCGACAACATTGCCGTTCAATCACGCCAACACCGGCTTTGCATTAGCCGGTGCACACCGCTCGACGCGCTGTATGACGTGCCACGTCGGCCAACGTTGGGCTGGAACACCCACGACCTGTATTTCGTGTCATGCGCGCGATGACAGGCACAATGGATCGCGCGGCACCAATTGTTCATCATGCCACAGCACCGCGACATGGGCGGCGGCGAGTTTCAACCATGCCCGTGATGCCAATTTCCCCTTGCTGGGGCAGCATGCGACCACAGCATGTGCGGGATGCCATGGCGCGAATAACGCCATACGCAACCCAGCGCGAACCTGTATAGGTTGCCATGCGCGCGATGACACGCATCGCGGATCACGCGGAACATCATGCGCCAATTGTCATAATCCTGCCGCTTGGACCAGCACGAGGTTTGACCATAGTCAGACCGCATTCCCATTGCTTGGAAAGCATGCGACGACGGCTTGTGCTGGCTGTCACGGGGCAAATAATGCAACGCCAAAGCCCGAAACTACGTGCATCAGCTGTCACGCAGACGATGACGCCCACCACGGGCAAAATGGCACCGAATGCGCGCGCTGCCACACCGCGCGCAATTGGGACGTTGCCAATTTCAACCACGATGAAATGACGCGATTCCCGCTAACTGGCGCGCATCGGCCGCTAGAGTGCGGGGCATGCCACACCCCGCCAGCACAGCCGACGCGCATCGCGATGACCTGTGTGTCCTGCCATGCCCAAGACGACCCACACGCCGGGCGATTGGGCAGTGATTGCGCATCTTGCCATGGCGCGGTTGCATGGGCGCAAAACGTCCGTTTCGATCATGCGCTGACGCGATTTCCGCTCATCGGCAAGCACGCCACCGTTGTTTGCACAGCCTGTCATGTCGATAAACAATTCACATCGCGCGGCATTACATGCCAGTCGTGCCACGAAGACACGCATCATGCGGGCGCGCTCGGCACGCCGTCATCATGCGCACGTTGCCATAGCAGTATCGATTGGCGGACATGGCGATTTGACCATGACACGGCGACCAGCTTCCCGCTGACGGGTCGCCACCAGGGGCTGATATGCTCTGCCTGCCATAACCGACCAGGCAATCCCGCAGAGACACCAAACACCTGTATTGCCTGCCATCGCCGCGATGACAGGCACCGTGGCGGCTTTGGAAATGATTGCGCACGCTGTCATGTGACGACAAGTTTCAGCGAGATTTTGATGTAGGGTCAAAACTCACCCGTCGCACGGCTGAGGCGGCGAAAGGGCGAACATTCTGACCCTAGTCATATTTTATTAGGAATATTGCTGGCAGAAGAACGTTTGATGAGTTGGTTGATGTTCGCGACGAACCGAAACCACGGCAACTGGCCCTGTTGCATCTTTGTTGCTAGTGGGGCGCTGTTGTAGCGATATAGCGACGGTTTGATCTGGGCAAAGACGGATTCGGCAGCGCTTTGCTCCCCTGATGTTGGGGGAGGAAGGGAGTTTTGTGCGGATCACGCGGTTTTTCTCCGCTTTCTTTGCGCTGACCATCTTTGCGATGGCCGCCATGCTTTGGGTATCGTCCTCCGCACAGGCGCAAAACTCATCGCGCACAAACCGCGCCAATTTCGACCATTTCTCAACCGGCTTTCCACTGACCGGCGCTCATATTGATGTCGATTGCGAAGATTGCCACCAGGGCGGCGTGTTCGAGGGGACGCCGTCTGCCTGTACGTCATGCCATAATAATGTTCGTGCGCGCGGAATGCAGGCTTCGCATATTATGACGACTGCCCGATGCGACAGCTGTCATACGACCAGATCGTGGATGGTAGATCGGTTCGATCATAGCGGGGTCACCGGAACTTGCGTCAGTTGCCACAATGGCACGACCGCAGTGGGTAAAACGCAAAACCACCCGACCAGCAGTAATGCCTGCGAAGACTGCCATTCGACCAGCAGCTTTTCTGGCGCAAGATTTGATCATAGTGGCGTCACCGGCACCTGCTTCAGCTGTCACAATGGCACCCGCGCCACGGGCAAAGGGCCAACCCACCTCAGCACCAGCAACACTTGCGAGGATTGCCATCGCAATACGGGCTGGAGCCCCGCGACCTTCAACCATAGCGGCGTTACCGGCACCTGCTTCAGCTGTCACAATGGCACCCGCGCCACGGGCAAAGGGCCAACCCACCTCAGCACCAGCAACACTTGCGAGGATTGCCATCGCAATACGGGCTGGAGCCCCGCGACCTTCAACCATAGCGGCGTTACCGGAACCTGCTCAAGCTGTCACAATGGCACCCGCGCCACGGGCAAGAACGGCACACACATCAATTCGACCGCTCTGTGCGATAGTTGCCATGTGACCACGGCATGGTCGAACGTGCGGATGGATCACAGCCAGGCGTTGGGCACGTGCACAAGCTGTCACAACGGCACCGTCGCGACGGGTAAATCACCAACAACACATATTCAAACCACTGCCGATTGCGGCGATTGCCATCGCAACAATGCCTGGTTGCCTGCGACCTTCAACCATGCATCGATCACCGGACAATGTAGTTCATGCCACAACGGCACCCGCGCGACAGGCAAGGGACCAAGCCATTTCAGCACCACATCGGATTGCATGAACTGCCATCGCACCCAGGCTTGGTCGCCGACGCTCAACTTTGTCCACTCGTCGCCAGCCTATCCCGGCACACACTCGCGCAATCTGTCGTGCAATGATTGCCATACAAGCAACAGCCAGACGGTGCCCTATCGGTTCGCAGCCTATGCCCCCAACTGTGCGGCTTGCCACGCCAACCAATATGAACCAGGCGAGCACAAGAAATACGGCAATACGAGCTATACTGTCGGCGAGTTGAGGGACTGCACCGGATCCTGCCACGTTTATACGGATGCAACGCTGACGACGATCAGGGAGCGCCGCAACAGTCATCACCGCGTCAGTTCGCCAGATTTTGGGGACTAGAGACTGCGCAATAAGGGGTAAATAATGAAAGTTCGTCGTTTTTCACCGTCAGCCCTGCTGGCAGGGCTAGCGTTACCCGCCGTTGCGCTGAGCAGTTCCCCTTCATTTGCACAGTCGATCGTTGATCGAAACCTTTCGGATGTCAGCTCGCAAACGTCCGGTAGTTGCGCCGTTCTCACGGTCAATTTCAACATCCGTGTCCAAATACTCAGCTATTTCCCGCAAACCAGCGGGCGCGAACTGCGGATCAACGTCACCGCTCTCGACAATGCGGCGCGCGGGCGAGAATCGCTGCGCCCGCCACAGGGTGTTGCCGCGCTGCGGTCGATAGAATTTGAAAGCAACAACGGCTCTGGTGCCGTTCTATCGCTCCATTTTAACCGCGATGTCGAATTTAGCGTGGCAGCAGGCGAACGCCCGCAAACGCTGATTATCTCAATCTCGGAGCCCGGAAGCGGCGGGTGCCGCCTTGCCACCCCTGTGGGCTCACCTCCTGTAACGGCGCCGCCAGTCACAAGCGAAACTGGCGCGCCCGCAGTGGCCGCGCCGCGCCCTGCGGTTGCCATTCCGCGTGGCCTTTATGTCGTCAATGTGGTGTCACAGCCTGGTGATGTCACCAATTTGAACGACGCACAGCGCGCTACATTGGCTGATCTGGTCACCTATGAGACGCAATTTGAGCGTGATGGACAGACATGGCACCGCTTACGGGCAGGCTTTTTTGTGTCGCGCGCACAGGCAGAAAGCGCCCGCCAGCGCCTGATTGCGGCATTTCCCGAGGCCTGGGTCGTTGCGGTGACCGCGCAAGAACGCGAGCAGGGCGTTGTGTCACGCCTGGCGCTGACCCCGCAAAATATGACTACCACCGCGCCCATAGCATCAACCATTGTCGCGGCTCAGCCTCTGACGCCAGAGCAGCAATTGGCTGTAACGACGGCGGAACATGATGCCGAGGAGGCGTTGCGGGCGGGCGATAATGACCGCGCAATTGC
>JBEBJX010000029.1:0-24544 GCA_040079655.1 Sphingopyxis sp.
ATCATCTGGTGGCGGGGGTGGTTGATGGCCATGCCAGCGCGGTACTGGCGGCTTCGATCTTTCATTTTGGCGAGGCCAGCATCGCCGATGCACACGCCGCGTTGGCTGCGGCGGGGCTTCCCGTGCGCGCGTCCATTGACACAGGCGGCGTAAAGGCGTGACAAGGCGGGTATGACCGACCGCTTTGCCCCACTCGAATCGATCATCGCCGCGCGCTTGGGCCTAGGACAGGCGGACACGTCCTATGTCGCCAGCATCGCGGCCAAGGGATTGCCCAAGGTCGCGCAAAAACTGGGCGAGGAAGCGGTCGAAACGGTGATTGCGGCGCTGGGCGAGGGTGATGATGCGCTGATCGGCGAGGCGGCGGACCTGATGTTCCATTTGACGTTGCTGCTCAAGATGCGCGGACTTGGCCTCGATGATGTCGCGGGCGAGCTGGCGCGGCGGCACGGGCTTTCGGGGCTAGAGGAGAAAGCGGGCAGGTTATGAGTATCGACCCAACCCTGGCCTATGATGACGGCAACATCTTCGCGCGGATTTTGCGCGGCGATATTCCGTGCCGCCAAGTATATCGCGACGAATGGGCGCTGGCGTTTCACGACATCAACCCACAGGCGCCGCACCACATTCTCGTCATCCCCACGGGAGCCTATGTCAGCTGGGATGATTTTTCTGCCGCCGCCTCTGAGGCGGAGATTGCGGGTTTTATCCGCGCCATTGGCCTTGTTGCCCGCGATGCTGGCATGGTCGAGCCGGGCTATCGCCTGCTCGCCAATGTCGGGCATGATGGCCATCAGGAAGTGCCGCATCTGCACGTCCATATCTTTGCCGGGCGGCGGCTAGGGCCAATGCTCTCAAAATCATAGCCAACAGCATCCAATTGCGGTTCGCCTGACGTAAAATACTTGCGTAGATGTAATCAGGCTCTAGGCTCGCACCCAATAGCCACGGTTGACGCTAGGGTATGGCGCACCGAGAAGGCAAAAGTGTTTTCAAACGAGGTGGCTTCACCGAGTGGCTCGGAAAACACGGGAAATAGAGGGAAAGAGTCGTCCGTTTCACTTTAAAATGGACAGACTCTAAGGAGGGAGAAGCTATGTTATTTGGTCGTGTCAAACCGCTCGACGCCATTTTGGCGACCGCGGAAAAGAAATCGCTGCCCCGCTCATTGGGCGCATTTCAGCTGACGATGCTTGGCATCGGCGCGGTCATCGGCACCGGTATTTTCGTGCTGACCGCCGAGGCCGCGCAAAAAGCGGGGCCGGGGATGATGCTGGCGTTCGTCATTGCGGGCTTTGTCTGTGCGGTTGCCGCGCTCTGCTATGCCGAAATGTCGGCGATGGTGCCGGTATCGGGGTCGGCCTATACCTATAGCTATGCGGTGATGGGAGAACTGATCGCGTGGATGGTCGGCTGGGCACTTATCCTCGAATATGCAGTGGCGGCCGGCGCGGTTTCGGTCGGCTGGTCGGGCTATATGATCGGCTATGTCGAAAATGCTTTTGCGATAGACATCCCTGATAGCTGGGTGCTTGGGCCGTTCGACGGCGGTATCATGAATATACCGGCGATGGTGATTGCGGGCCTTGTCACCTGGTTGCTGGTGATTGGCACCCGCGAAAGCGCGACCATCAACTCGATCCTGGTGGCGATCAAGATTGTCGCGCTCACCGCCTTCATCGCTCTCGCCATTCCGGTGATGAATATGGAGAATTTCGAGCCTTTCTCGCCGCTTGGCTTTGGCGGCGTATCGGCGGCGGCGGCCTCGATTTTCTTTGCCTATGTCGGTTTTGACGCGGTGTCGACTGCGGCAGAGGAAACCAAAAATCCCCAACGCAACATGCCTATCGGCCTCATCGGCTCGCTTGGCATCTGCACCATTTTTTACCTGCTGGTGTCGGCCGGGGTCATCGGCTCGGTCGGGGCACAGCCTGTCACCGACGCCGCTGGGGTTGCGCTAGAGCCCGGCAGCCGCGAGCTGACCGCGCAGTGCGCCGCTATTGGCAATCAGGCAGTGACCTGTTCCAAGGAAGCGCTGGCGTGGACATTGCGCGAAATCGGCTGGCCGCAAATCGGCAATCTGGTCGGCCTCGCCGCCATTCTCGCTTTGCCATCGGTCATCCTGATGATGATGTTCGGCCAGACGCGGATCTTTTTCGTGATGAGCCGCGATGGCTTGTTGCCCGAAGCCTTCTCGCGCATCCACCCGCGTTTCAACACCCCGCACGTCATCACCATCATCACCGGTATTGCGGTGGCGCTGTTTGCGGCCTTCTTTCCGGTTGGGCAGCTGGCGAACATCTCCAATTCGGGGACGTTGTTTGCCTTTGCTGCGGTCTCGATTGCGGTGATGGTGCTGCGCCGGACCGATCCTGGCCGCACTCGCCCGTTCGTCACGCCGTTCATCTATCTGACGGCGCCTTTGGCGATCGCGGGCTGTCTCTATCTATTCTACAGCCTCGACATCAAGAGCATCATCATGTTCGTGATCTGGGCGGTCATCGGGCTCGTCGTCTATTTCGCCTACAGCCGCAGCCGCAGCCATGTCGGCCTGGGGCGGGTAGAGGTGCATGAGGATGATGCCGACATCCCGCCATCGTCGGTGCCGCCAATCATATGAGGCGGTCAACATTGCGCCACCGATTAGTTGAGGCGGCTAATATCGCTTCGCCGATTAACTGATTGGCATAACATGGGCTGGGAGAGGGCGGGGCAGCGATGCTCCGCCCTTTCGCTTTCAGGGCTTACGCCCGCGGCACGGGCAAATGCGGGGCACTGGGCCTGGTGAACAGCCGCCCGCGCTCGCCCCACAGCACAAAGGCCAGCGACGCCAGCCCGCACAGCATATAGCCCTGCGCCAGCGGCACGGCGCTGCCGTCGAACCGCGCGCCGATAATCGCGCCGATCGCGGCGGCGACGAAGGTGCGCATCGCGGTCTGGAATGACGATGCCGTGCCTGCGATATGGCCGAACGGCTCCATCGCCATCGATGAAAAATTAGCACCGATAAAGCCGATCATCCCCATGTTGAGCGACAGGATGATGAGGAAAGTGGATAGATTTTCGCCCATTCCGGCATTCCACCACTGTGCCCCCGACAGCGCGATAAAAGCCATCAACGCAGCGTGCGACACCCGCCGCGCGCCAAAGCGCAGCACCAGCCGCGAATTCGAATAATTGGCCACCGCTATGCCGCCCGCGACACTGGCAAAGGCGAGCGGAAAAATATCCACCCGGCCAAAGGTCTGCGCTATGATCTGCTGTGCGCTGTTGAGGAACCCGAAGTTCGCGCCCACGACGATCGCGCTTCCCGCATTATAGGCGAGCGCCAGGCGATGCGTCGTCAGCGCCCACCAATTGCGGGCGATCGTCGAGACATCGATCTGCTGGACGTCATCGGGCCTGAGCGTTTCGGGCAGGCGCTGGTGCACCCACAGCGCCATCACTAGGCCAAAGCCTGCAAGCCACAGGAATATCCAGCGCCAATCGACGACCCACAATATGGCCTGGCCGATGCTGGGTGCGATGATCGGCACAATCATGAAGATGAGGAAAATCAGGCTCATCAGCCTGGCCATCGCATCGCCAGATGTGCGGTCACGCACCACCGAGGTTGCGACCACCCCCATCGCCGCGCCGAACAGGCCGTGCGTGCTGCGCATCAACAGCATCGCAGTCCAATTGGGGGCAAAACCGGCAAAGGCCGCCGACACGATGTAGCCGATCAGGCTGGCGAGGATGACGCTACGCCGCCCAAAGCGGTCGGCGAGCGGCCCGTGGATCAGCGATCCCAGCCCCAGGCCGAGGAAGTAAAAACTCACCACCTGCTGCTGGGCATTGGCCGACGGGGCGCGCAAGGCGCGGGCAATGTCGGGTAGCGCGGGCAGCATCGAATCGATGGCTAGCGCGTTCAGCGCCATCAGCATCGCCATCATCGCCACAAATTCGCGCTGCCCCATATTTGAAGGCTGAGGGGCGGGCGCGGTTTCGGGCATGCGTTGCCCATGGCACAGGCCGTGCACGCATGCGAGTGGGAAAGGCCAGAAAATGCACCGCGCTCACAGCCAGGCGGGAAAGCTAGCATTTTCTTCTTCGTCATGCTGAACTTGTTTCAGCATCCATCGGCCCTGCAACATGGTCGCGGCGACAGGGGATGAGAGGAGACTTGCTTTGGCGGGTCAATGATGGTCAATGAAGGCCAAATCAAGGACGGGAGCGTATGCATGGCACAGACATTGATAGAGGATCGTTATTCGCGCGTCGCCCGCGCGCTGCATTGGAGCATGGGGTTACTCATCGTCGCCAACCTTGCGGGCGGGCTGCTTCATGACGTCAACGCCGAGCTCATCATGCCGCTGCATAAAGCGACGGGAATAGTGCTGCTCGGGCTTGCGCTGCTGCGCATCGTCTGGCGGATGATGCACCCCGCGCCCGCCCTGCCCGCCGATATGGCGACGTGGGAACGCGCTACCGCCAGCTTCACCCACGCCATCCTCTATGCGCTGATGGTGCTGATCCCGCTGTCGGGCTGGGTCATGGCGTCGGCAAGCCGCTGGCCGATCAGCTTTTACGGGCTGTTTGACGTGCCCAAGTTCAACGTTATCAAGGACAGCCCGCTCGCCGAGGCCGCGCACGAGGGGCATGAAATCATGGGCTATCTCATGATCGCGCTGTTGGTGCTGCACATCCTTGCCGCGCTGCGTCACCATTTCATGCTCAAGGACGGGATGCTGGCGCGGATGTGGCGGTAAGGGGCCGCGCGGCTAAACCAATTCCTCGCTTATCGGTTGGCGCAATATAGTCCTCAATTTGTCGGGCGCGGTCTTGCGTGCGTCACTAAGGTAGATTTCATGGTGCGGCCCTGCAAAGCTCAAACCTCGGGCAGGCATGATTTCGTCATGAAGCTTGGCAAGAATCGGCCCCTCGGCCTCGTAACTGCCGATATGGGGCGTCTGAAGCGACCGCTTCAGGTCTAGTTTGGCCATAAACACCCACCCTCAAACATCCAGATTGGCGACATTGAGCGCATTATCCTGGATAAATTCGCGGCGCGGCTCGACCTCCTCACCCATCAGGCGGGTGAAAATATCGTCGGTGACGTCCATGGTTTCGATCTCGACCTGAAGCAGCGTGCGGTTGGCGGGGTCGAGCGTGGTATCCCATAGCTGCTCGGCGTTCATCTCGCCCAGCCCCTTGTAACGGCTGATCGTCAAGCCCTTGCGGCCGATGGTGAGCACTGCATCAAGCAGCTCAATCGGCCGGGTGACGGTGTTGACATTCCGGGCAGAGCGCGCGGTAACAGCAGCGGGGACTTCTTCCGATTCTTGTGATTCTGGCGCGTCCTCATCACCCGCCTCAACCGCATCAACAGCCTCTATCGAAGTATTGATGGTGACGAGTTGCCCGGGGTGAGCAAAACTGTCTCCAATCTCGAGGATCAGCGCCGCCAGCTTGCGCGCCTCGGGCGATGCCGCAAAATCGGCGTCGATGATGTGATGGTCACTGACGCCGCGATGACGGCGCTCGATATGATAGCCGCCTTCCTCGGAAAGAGCGACGGTCCATTGCCCATGTTCGCCGTGCGCCGCATCGGCGGCATTGAGCCAGGCGGCGGTTCTGGCACCCGCGGCCGCGCGCTCGCCGGCATTGATGTTCTGCACAAACCCGCCGTTGAGCGCAATCGCCTCGATCAATGTGGCGTCATAGCGGCGCGGGACATAGCGCATCAGGCTGCGCATTTTCCGCGCATGGTCGATCAGGCTGCGCAAATCCGCGCCGCTGCGGCTGCCCTCACTGCTGTCATATTTGAGCGAGGAAACGCCGGCATCAACCAGATATTGGTCGAGCGCCGCGTCATCCTTGACATAGACTTCCGAGCGGCCCTTGGCGACTTTATACAGCGGCGGCTGGGCGATGTAGAGATAGCCGCCCTCGATGATGGCGGGCATTTGCCGATAGAAAAAGGTCAGCAGCAAGGTGCGGATATGCGCGCCATCGACATCGGCGTCGGTCATGATGACGACCTTGTGATAGCGCAACTTTTCGATGTTGAAATCGTCGCGGATGCCGGTGCCCATCGCCTGGATCAGCGTGCCGACCTCTTTCGAGCTGATGATCCGGTCAAACCGCGCGCGTTCGACGTTAAGGATCTTGCCCTTCAGCGGCAGGATGGCCTGATAGTGGCTGTCGCGCCCCTGTTTGGCGCTGCCGCCGGCGCTGTCGCCCTCCACCAGGAACAGTTCGGATTTGGCGGGGTCGCGCTCGGCGCAATCGTGCAATTTCCCGGGCAGGCTGGCGATATCCATCGCGCCCTTGCGCCGGGTCAGCTCGCGGGCCTTGCGTGCCGCTTCGCGGGCTGCGGCGGCGTCGATCACCTTGCCGATAATCTGCCGCGCCAGCGCCGGGTTTTCCTCGAGCCACTGGTCGAGCTTGTCGGCCATTAACGCTTCCAGCGGCTGGCGCACTTCTGAACTGACCAATTTATCTTTGGTCTGGCTGCTGAACTTTGGGTCGGGCAGCTTGACTGAAACAATTGCGGTCAACCCTTCGCGCATATCTTCGCCAGACAGCGTGACCTTTTCCTTCTTCATCATGCCTGAGCGGTCGGCATAATTGTTGAGCGTGCGGGTCAGCGCGGCGCGGAAAGCCGCCAGATGGGTGCCGCCGTCGCGCTGTGGGATGTTGTTGGTAAAGGCGAGAACATTTTCGTAATAGCTGTCGTTCCACTCTAACGCGACATCGATGCCGATGCCATCGCGCACCGCCGAAATGGCGATCGGTTCAGCCAACAGCGCCGATTTGTTGCGATCGAGATATTGGACGAACGCGCCAATGCCGCCCTCGTAAAACAGCGCTATGTCCTTGCGCTCCGCGTGTCGCGTGTCGGCCAGCAAAATACGCACACCCGAGTTGAGAAAGGCCAGCTCGCGGTAACGATGCTCAAGCTTTTCAAAATCAAATTCGATGATATTTTTGAATGTGTCGGTAGAGGCGAGAAAAGTCACTTTGGTGCCGCGTTTGGGTGCGCCGTCGATGACTGGCGCCAGCCCGCGCTCGATCAACGGCGCTTCGGCGTCGCCGTGGGCAAAGCGCATCCAATATTCCCTGCCATCGCGCCATACCGTCAGTTCCAGCCATTGCGAGAGGGCATTGACGACGCTGACCCCGACCCCGTGCAAGCCACCGGACACCTTATAGGCGTTGCCCTCGGTGCTGTTTTCAAATTTACCGCCTGCGTGCAGCTGAGTCATGATGACTTCGGCGGCGGATATCCCCTCTTCGGCGTGGATGTCCACCGGGATGCCGCGGCCATTATCTTCCACCGTGACCGACCCATCGGGGTTAAGCTGAATGAGGACGCTGGATGCGTGTCCGGCCAAGGCTTCGTCAATGCAATTGTCGCTGACTTCAAACACCATATGGTGCAGGCCCGACCCATCGTCGGTGTCGCCAATATACATGCCGGGGCGTTTGCGAACTGCATCTAACCCTTTGAGAACTTTGATTGAATCGGCACCATATTGGTTATCGCCAGTATTGCCGCCCAGTGAAGCGGAAGTCGCATTGCTTGTGGGTATTTGGGGGGTGTTGGTCATGTCTAGCCTATAGGGAAGGGGGCGGAAAAACCCAAGGGAAAAGCGACTTGCGCCGCGCTGTCCCCAGGCTTAGCAAGGACCTATGCACAAAAGCTCATCCGCTCTCATCTTCGCCCTCACCTTGGTTCTTGCGCTATCCGCATGCAGCGCCCCCGATCAGGCGGCGCTGGCAAAGGGCGATGACGCATTCAAAGGCCAAATGGTCGATGGGCAGTTGCGCGCCGTTGCGGCCCGATCGGTCATGGTGGGCGCTGGTGGGGCAGAGGCGGATGCGTGCGGTGCACTGGCACGGCCCAAGGGCGAAAGCGCAAACATCCGCTGGTCGAATGACCCCGCCAGCCCGATCAAGGCTGAGGGCAGGGGCGATGTCTGGGCGTGTGAGGTTGACGGGGCATGGACCGGCGTCATTTTTCCTGCCCACGGCCAATCGACCAGCGACTGTAATGTCGCCTCTCCGGTGCGCACTGCGCGCGAATATCAGGGGCCGTGCCGTTGGGGTTGGACGCTGAGCGCCGATCTGGCGGTGACGGCGGGGTAGCGAAGACGTTGGCTGCATCAATCCCCGTGTAGCTGCCTAAAACCCCTCACCCTTTTCGGCTTTTTCGCGCAGCAGCGACGACACCTCTATGCCATGCTTGTCGAGCGCGGCGACGATTTTGGGCAGCCCCTCGAGCCCTGCCCAAAACATCGGCCCACCGCGATAGACCGGCCAGCCATAGCCATAGATCCACACGATATCGACGTCCGACGCGCGCTGGGCCTTGCCCTCGGCGAGGATTTTCGCGCCCTCATTGACCATCGGGTACAGCGTGCGCTCGACGATTTCCTGCTCGCTGATGGCGCGTTTGGCGAGGTTTGACCGACTGCGGAAATCCTCGATGATCGCGGCAACCTCGGCGCTTTCCCTGCCCACGCGCTGGTCATTATAATCGTAAAAGCCCTTGCCGTTTTTCTGGCCAAAGCGCCCCGCCGCACACAGCGCATCGCGGATCGTCTCAATCCGCGCCGGGTCGCGGTGCCAGCCAATGTCGATGCCGGCCAGGTCGCTCATCTGAAACGGCCCCATCGGCATGCCAAAGTCGGTGTGCACTTTGTCGATTTGCGCTGGCGTGGCCCCTTCGAGCAGTAATTGCATCGCCGGCATCTGGCGGGTCGAAAGCATGCGGTTGCCGATGAAGCCATGGCACACACCCGCGACCACCGCGACCTTGCCGATCACCTTGCCCACTGCCATCGCACTGGCGAGCACGTCGGGCGCCGTGGCGTCACCGCGCACAACCTCGAGCATCTTCATGACATTGGCGGGCGAAAAGAAATGCATGCCCAGGACATCGGCGGGGCGGCTGGTCGCAGATGCGATTGCATTGACGTCAAGGTAGCTGGTGTTGCTCGCCAAAATTGCGCCCGGCTTGGCGATGATGTCGATCTTGCCGAACAGCTCTTTTTTGACCTCCATATTTTCATAAACCGCCTCGATGATGAGGTCGGCAGCGGCCAGGTCATCGAGGTTGAGCGATGGGGTGAGCAGCGCCATCATCGCCTCGACTTGCTCAGCCGTAAAGCGGCCCTTGGCGGCCGACGCTTCGTAATTTTTTCGGATAGTCGCCACGCCGCGCGTCAGCGCCTCGGCCTGCATCTCGACGATGGTGACGGGGATGCCCTTGGCAAGGAAGTTCATGGCGATGCCGCCGCCCATGGTGCCCGCACCAAGCACGCCGATGCTGTTGACGGGGCGCAGTGCAATGTCCTTGGGCAGGCCGTCGATCTTGGCGGCTTGGCGTTCGGCAAAGAAAATATGCCGCTGCGCCGCCGACTGGCTGCCGAACATCAGCTTCATGAATTGTTCGCGTTCGAATGCCAATCCCTCGTCAAAGGGCAGCCGCGTCGCCGCCTCGACGCAGGCGAGGTTGGCATAGGGGGCTTCGAACCCGCGCCATTTCTTTGCACCCGCCGCCCTGACCGGTTCGATGTCGGATGCGGTGCCGATGACCGGCCGGTTGCGTGTTGGGCGCGGGCCCATGGCAATGGCTTGTTGCGCAAAGGCGAGGGCATCGGCGATCAGGCTGTCCTCGCCTGCCATGCGGTCGACCAGCCCCGCCTCACATGCCTTGGCGGCGCTGAGCGGTTCGCCCGACGACGTCATCTGCGCCGCCATGCCAACGCCAACGATCCGCGGCAGCCGCTGGGTTCCGCCCGCGCCGGGGAGCAGGCCGAGCTTGACCTCTGGAACGCCGAGCTTGGCTGAGGGCACAGCAACGCGATAATGGCACACCAGTGTCGTTTCCAGCCCGCCGCCCAGCGCGGTGCCGTGGATCGCCGCGACCACCGGCTTTGGCGACGCTTCAATGCTATTGAGCAGCACGTTGAAATCTGGCCCGCGTGGCGGCTTGCCAAACTCGGTGATGTCGGCGCCGGCGATGAAGGTTGCCCCGTCACAGCGCAGCACAATCGCCTCCACCCCATCATCGGCCATCGCGGCGGCAAAGCTATCGGCCAGCCCCTGGCGCACGTGCCAGCTGAGCGCGTTGACAGGCGGGTTGTTGACGATAATGATGGCGATATTGTCATCGTGCTGGGTGGTGACGGAAATGGGCGTATCTTCGGTCATATTCTTTCTCCGAATTAGGGTCAGGGCCCCAGATTTGGCTGAATGCTATCAGGCGGCGAGCGCCGCATAGAGCATCGTCTTGATTTCGCGGCGGATGGGATAGGTAGAGGATGGCATGAGTTGCGTCATGAAGATCATATGGATATCTTCAACCGGGTCGATCAGGAATGCGGTTGAAAACATCCCGCCCCAATAAAACTCACCCACCGACCCCGGAAGCAATGTCTGGGCGGGTTCAACCAGGGTGGCAAATCCCAAGCCAAAGCCAACACCCGCATTTTCCGCCTCGCTGAACAGCGATTGCGACATGGTTGCGAGATCCTGTCCGTCCGGCAAATGGTTGGCGGTCATCAGCTCGAGCGTTTTGGGGCTGATGATCTGCACCACCTCTCCACTGTCTTTGGCCATTGCGCCGCCATTCACCAGCATCCGGCAAAAACGGTGATAATCGGCCATGGTCGAGGCAAGCCCACCGCCGCCAGACGGCATCTTGCCCGGCCGTGTCCAGCGGCTACCATCGCCATGGTCGAACATTTGCATTTTTTCGGTGGGGTGAAAGGCGTGGCAATCGGCCAGGCGGCTCATCTTGGCCTCGGGCACACAAAAATATGTGTCGACCATGCCCAGCGGGCCAAAGAGGCGCTCCTGGAACACATCTGCTAGCGGCTTGCCCTCTATCCGCTGAATGATAGCGCCCAGCACATCGGTGGACACTGAATAATTCCAGCGCGCGCCGGGGTCGAACTCCAGAGGGATTTGGCCCAGCTCGGCAACAAATTCGTCCAATGTTCGGGCTGACTGGAAATCGTCGATCTTCAGCTTGCGGTAGGCAGCGTCAATCGGCGTGCGCTCCTGAAATCCATAGGTCAGCCCGCTGGTATGGCGCAGCAAATCGACAATCCGCATGGGTGAGGCGGGGGAGCGGGTGACGAACGGCACATTGCCTCCGCCCGCAACAAATACCCCCGTTTCGCGAAACTCTGGCAGAAAGCTTGCGACATTGTGCGACAGCGCAACCTTGCCCTCCTCGATCAATTGCATGAAGACAATCGATGTAATCGGCTTGGTCATGCTGGCGATGCGATAGATGGTGTCCTGCATCAGCGGCTGGCCGGGGCGCGCTTCGCCCTGCATCGACAGATGGACGATCTCGTCGCCGCGCGCGATGAGCAGCGCGGCATGCGGCAATTTACCGCTATCGAGATATTTTGCCTTGATGAAGGCGGGGATGCGCGCCAATCGATCGGGCAGAAAGCCAAGCTCGGCTGGGTCACTTAACGTCAGGCTCATGCGCTTTGTGTTCCTTGGATAATCGCTTCGGCCTCTGCAAAAAGCTCTGGCGCGACAGCAAGCCCGCTCGCCCTTGCGTTATCGCGCACTTGCTCTGGGCGGGTGGCGCCGATGATCGCGCTTGTTACCCCTGGCTGGCGCAGCACCCATGCCAGCGCAAATTGCGCCATGGTGCACCCCGCAGCATCGGCCAGCGGACGCAGCTCTTGTATGGCTTTGAGCAGCGGCGGGCTCAACCAGTTGCCAATAAATTCGTTCATTTCAGGGTTGGCGGCGCGGCTGTCTGGGGGGAGGGGCGCGCCGGGCAAATATTTGCCTGTCAGCGCCCCTTGCGCCAATGGTGACCAGACGATCTGGCCAATGCCGTTCGCTTCGCATATCGGGATGACGGCTTTTTCGGGTTTGCGCCATAACAGCGAATATTGCGGCTGGCTGGAAACAAACTTGACCATATCGGGCACAGCGAGAGCGTTTTTGATGTTCGCTGGCGACCATTCGGAAAAACCTATAGCCCGCGCCTTGCCCGCTCTCACGACGTTGCTCAACGCCTCCATCGTCTCTTCGATCGGGGTTGTATCATCATAGCGGTGACATTGATACAGGTCGACATAATCGATTTTGAGCCGCCGCAGAGACGCATCAATCTGTTTCTCAATCTGTGCTCGAGACAGGCCCTTGTCCGTCGGTGTCATGGGGAAAAACAATTTGGTAGCCATGACATAGCTGTCGCGCGCGCGATTTTTCAGGGCTTCACCGAGAAAAGTTTCCGCCGCTCCAAAGCCATAGATATTCGAGGTGTCGATGAAGTTGATTCCTTCATCAAAGGCGCAATCGATACAGGATCGGGCGCGGTCTGCGTCAATGCCAACACCAAAGGTCAGCCAACTGCCGAGGCATATTTCCGACACGCTGATGCCGCTGTCGCCCAATTCGCGATAAAGCATTGTGGTTCCTATACTGCTGTTTGCCCAGTGAGTTGGCGTGTAACCGGATGCGAAGAGGAAAGCCCGCCATCGACCGCGATGGCCTGTCCGTTGATATAGCTTGCCTGATCGGACGCAAGGAATAGCGCGACATTCGCTAACTCATCGGGCTGGGCCGCGCGCCGCAACGGGTTTAGCCGCCCGACCTTGTGCATAACATCTTTATCGCGCGCATAGTCAAAAGTGGGCTTGGTCATGCCTGTCTCGGTCAGTCCGGGGCAGATGGCATTGACCCGCACGCCCGTATCAGACAATTGCTGCGCGGCTGTCTTTGCCAGGTTGATGACGCCCGCTTTTGATGCCGAATAGGCTGGGCCGCCCGCGCCCGAGCGAATGCCGGCGACGCTGGCGGTGAGGATGATCGCCCCGCCGCGTCCTTCGCCCTTCTGGCCTGCATCGGCCATCACCTTGCCAGCATGTTTGACCATCAGCCATGGCCCGATCAGGTTGACGCGAAGCACTTCGGCAAAATCAGCGGGATCAATATCAAAAATACCCGACATGCCGCCTGAAATACCCGCATTGGCAAAGGCGATATCGAGCTGCCCGTGCTTCGAGAGAGCAAGCGCGACCATTTTTTGCACATCGGCTTCTATGCCCGCATCCATTTGGATGGCGGAGGCACTGTCGCCGATTATCTGCGCCGTCTCGAAAACAGCATCGCTTGTGTCGCCCAAAATCAGCTTGGCCCCCTCGGCGGCAAAGCGGATAGCGCTGGCGCGGCCAATGCCCGACCCTGCGCCGGTGATGATGGCGACCTTTCCGGCTAATGCGCTCCCCATTTTCTCCACCATCTCTACGCTCCCGCCATTTGGGCAAAATACCAGGCACGCTCGGCCAGCGGCGTCACGCGCTCGGACATTTCCCTAGCATGGCTCGATGTGGCGGTGCCGTCGATAACGCGTTTCTTGATCCCCTGAATAATCCCAACCAGGCGAAAGAAATTATAGGCGAAATACCAGTTCATGTCGGGCACTGAATCACGGCCCGTAGCGGCGCAATAGCGCGTCACGACTTCGTCAAGCTCGGGGATGCCCAGCGCCGCCCGATCAAGGTCCATCACCCCCGACCGGCCGCCATGCTCGGTCACCCAGGCCATACAGAGGTAGGTGAAATCGGCGAGCGGATCGCCCAGCGTCGATAGTTCCCAATCGAGCACCGCCAGCACGCGCGGCTCATCGGCGGCAAAAATCATATTGTCGATGCGATAATCGCCATGGACAATGCTGGTGCGCGTCTGCGGTGGCAATGTCGTAGGCAACCATTCAATCAACCGCTCAACCTCTGGCATGACGTCGGTTTGTGATGCGCGATATTGTTTGGTCCAGCGGCCAACCTGCCGCTCGAAATAATTGCCGGGCTTGCCATAATCGGCCAGCCCAGCCGCATCGACATCAACATTGTGCAGCGCCGCGAGCGTATCGACCATCGCCATATAGGTCGCGTGGCGCTGGTTGGCGCTCGCATCGGGCATCGCGCCATCCCAGATTGTGCGGCCCTCGACCATCGCCATGATGTAAAACATCGATCCGATAACGCTCTCATCGGTGCACAGGCCATAGGGGCGCGCGACCGGAAAGCCGGTGGGGTGCAGCCCGGCGATGACGCGATATTCACGGTCGACCGCATGGGCGCTGGGCAGCAATGGGCCGAACGGTTTGCGTCTGAGCACATAGGCACCGCTGGCCGCGTCAATGCGATAGGTGGGGTTCGATTGCCCGCCTTTGAACTTGGCGATTGTAATCGGTCCGGCGAACCCCTCGACATTGTCCGTCATCCACGCGGTGAGCCGCCGCTCATCGAGCCTGTCCGCCCCCGTGGGGATGGTGGTGCCGCTAAAGGCGCTTTGCGCGTCGATGGGCATCAGCTGAACACAATCACCGAACGCGCAGAGGTAGCACCCCTCATTGTCTCGAACCCCTCATTTATCCTAGCGAGCGGAATCCGTTCGGCGATGATGCTATCGAGGTCGAGCAGGCCACGCATATAAAAATCCACCAGCCGCGGAATATCGACCGGAAAGCGGTTGCCGCCCATGATCGCGCCCTGCAATTTCTTGCTGGCGAGCAGGTCCATGGCCGACAAGCCGACCTTTTCACCAAGCGGCATCATGCCCAATATGGTGGCGGTGCCACCGCGCCTGAGCGCCCCGACCGCCAGCGCCGCCGATGCTGGGCGACCCACGGCCTCAATCGCGTGGTCAACCCCGCCCTTGGTCATCTCAACGATTTGCGCGGCGGCATCACCAGCCATAGCGTCAATCGCGTCGGTCGCGCCGAGCTTCATGGCCAATGCGCGTTTTTCGGCAACCGGATCACAAGCGATAATCCGCCCCGCGCCCGCAATTTTGGCGGCGTTGATTGTTGCCAGCCCCACCCCGCCACAGCCGATGACAGCAACAGTTTCGCCCGGCGTCAGCTTGCATGCGTTGAAAATGGTGCCGGCACCCGTGGTCACGGCGCAACCGATGATGGCGGCGCGATCAAGCGGCATTTCAGGGTCAATCCGCACACAGGCATGTTCGTGGATCAGCATCATCTCGGCAAAGGCCGATAGGTTGAGCATTTGATTGACGGTGGTGCCATCGGGGCGCGAAATGCGCGGCGGCGCGCCCGCGCCGCGCCTAGTATCGCCGCCCATGCACAGCGACATCCGCCCAGTGACGCAATATTCGCAATGCCCGCAAAAGGCGCTGAGGCAGGTGACGACCGCATCGCCAACCGCAACCGTGCGCACCTCGCTGCCGACGGCTTCAACAATCCCCGCCGCTTCGTGCCCGGGGATGGCGGGGAGCGGGTGTGGATAGGCACCGTCGATGAAATGCAGGTCGCTGTGACAGAGGCCACACGCTGCTGTGCGGATTAGCACCTCGTGCGGGCCGGGCATCGCAATGATGACGTCTTCGATGGCCAGCGGCTGGCCGGGCGCGACTAGGACTGCGGCTTTCATCATCGGCTGAACCTTCGCCTATCATTGTCGTCACCCTGAACTTGGTTCAGGGTCCATGGCGCACCCGTTCCGGATGGCGCGGTTTTTTTGGCGAGGGTTTTCCATGGATGCTGAAACGAGTTCAGCATGACGATTTGGTTGGTGGAACGGGGGCTCACCGCGTGACCCCCAGATCGCCCGATGAAAAGCCCGCTTTGGCGGCGTTGATAGCGTCGCGCCCGCCATATTTGCCAAATTCGGCGCGCGCGATTGATCGGCAATGCACCTCGTCAGGGCCATCCGCCAGCCGCAGCGTGCGCTGATGCGCATACATGTTGGCGAGGCCGAAATCTTCGGAGACGCCGCCGCCGCCATGCGCCTGTATCGCATCGTCGATGATGGCGAGCGCCATCGTTGGCGCCTGAACCTTGATCATCGCAATTTCACTTTGCGCCACCTTGTTGCCCGCCTTGTCCATCATGTCGGCGGCTTTGAGGCACAGTAGCCGCGTCATTTCAATGTCGATGCGGGCACGGGCAATCCGCTGTTCCCAGATGCTGTGTTCGGCGATTGCCTTGCCAAAGGCGACGCGGGTCAGCAGCCGGCGGGTCATCCGCTCCAGCGCTTCTTCGGCGACGCCAACAGTGCGCATGCAATGGTGGATGCGGCCTGGCCCCAGCCTTCCTTGCGCAATCTCGAACCCGCGCCCCTCGCCCAGCAACATCGAATCAGCGGCGTTGACGCGCACTTCCTTTAGCTCAATCTCCATATGGCCATGCGGCGCATCATCATAGCCGAACACTGGCAAATGGCGCAAAATCTTCATGCCCGGCGTGTCCATCGGCACCGCCAGCATAGATTGCTGGGCGTGGCGCGACCCGTCAAAGCTGGTTTTGCCCATGACGATGGCGACCTTGCAGCGCGGGTCACCCGCGCCCGATGACCACCATTTGACGCCGTTCAGCACATAATCATCGCCGTCGCGATCGATCCGGCATTCGATGTTGGTGGCGTCGGACGAGGCAACCTGTGGTTCGGTCATCAAAAAGGCCGAGCGGATCTCGCCGTTCATCAGCGGCTTGAGCCAGCGGTCCTTTTGCGCCGCCGTGCCATAACGGTGGAACACTTCCATATTGCCGGTGTCGGGCGCAGAGCAGTTGAACGCTTCGGAGGCTATATGCACCCGGCCCATTTCCTCGGCACACAGCGCATATTCCAAATTGGTGAGCCCCGGCCCCTCAAATTCGAAACTCTCATCGACATGATGGTGGCCGGAATTGCGCGGCGGCATGAACAGGTTCCATATCCCCGCCGCCTTGGCCTTGGCCTTCAGCTCCTCAACCACCGGAATGACTTTCCACCGCTCACCCGCCGCATCTTGCGCCTTATAGGTTGGGACAGCGGGGCGAACATGTGCCTCGATAAAGTCGCGCACCCGGCCCTGCCAATATTTTTGCCGATCGCTGAGGTCAAACTCCATGGCGCACTCTCCCTACCTTTACGTTTGCGTCAACCAATGGACCGTTCATTCCGGCTTGCCAAGCCTGTTATGCACTCATGGGTGCATGCCAGCGGCATCGACATCCGTCGTCGCACTATCATCAAGCAGCTGAAGCCGCGCATCATGGTCGCTGCGCGAAATCGGGAAATGCCGCAATATCATTAGCCCGATGGTGCCAACGACAAAGAAAGCGATCAAATAACCCATCGCCAAACTGTGCAGCACAGCCGCATCGACCTGCCCGGGTTTTGCGGCAAGCGGGAAGGCGGCAAAGGATAATATCTGGCCGGCAATGAAAATACCGATGCCTGTCGCCATTTTCTGCATGAAAAAATAGCCGGCAAAAAACAGCCCTTCGGATCGACGCCCCGTTTCTTCCTGTGAGGCCTCAACCACATCGGCCATCATCGAGGATGATAATATCATCATCATGATCGCACACATATTTGAGAAAAAGACGAGCGTGAACATCAATGGCACGCTTGGTTCATTAGGTAATCCGGGGAAAATGCCGGTCACATAGGAAGGGTAGATCGTGCCGTTAATGGTGATCGAAATGGCCCCGGCCAAACTCGCCCCGCCCCGTTTTCCAAGCTTCGCAGACAGCGTAGGGACCGTCGCAAATGCACCGATCATGCTGCCAAATAATATCAGCACATAGCCAATCATCTGACCCTGATCGAGCTGCCATACATAGCCTAGGAGATAATTGATGAGGGCAAAGGTCATGCCCTGGTTGACGAAGGCAAATAGCGCCGCCGCGACCAGCCATAAAAAGGCGCGATTGGATAGCGTGCGCAGCATTTCCCTGGCGATGATGCGGATGGTTGGCGATATTTCTGTTCGTGGCGGGCTGGGCCTGGCGATGCGTTTATGTTGCCCTGCGGCAGAGATCATCACCGCGCTGGCCATCATCACTGCACCGGCCAAGGCATATCCAAAATAACCCGCCGGGTCGGTGAGGCCGCGCGGCCCCGCCAAAAAGACGCCATAAGCGAGCGCCGCCATCACCAAGCCGCCTCCCCAGCCAAATAAATAGCGATAACGCATCACAACGGTGCGTTCGTGATAGTCACTGGTCAGCTCTGGCACGAGGGCGATAGAGGGGACCTCGCACATCGAAACCAGCGCGCGAACGATGATCGCAAAGCCGATCAGCCAGGCCACCGTCATAGCCTGGCCTATCGCGGGCGGATTCCATAACGCCACCCAGGCAAGCGCCAGCGGTATAGGCGCTGCGTATAGCCACGGCAAACGGCGGCCCCAGCGGCTTCGAGTGCGGTCGGACAATTCGCCAATGATGGGGTCAGCAAAAGCATCGACAATCAGTGCGACCATGATCGCGGTGCCGACAATGCCGGCGTCTATCCCCACCACTTGATTGTAGAACAACAAGAGAAATGTCGAAAACCCGCTGTCTTTCACGCCATAGGCGATGCTGCCTAGCCCATGAAAAATCTTGAGTGAAAAGGGCAAGGGTGCGGATATGGTCATGCGCCTTTGGCCGCAAAAAACGGAATCATGGCAACGCTCTCCTCCGACTCAGCTCTTTGCTGCTCGTCCAGTTTATTGGTGTAAGGATGCTTATGAAATACAGATCAGGTCAAGCACAACCAGACTGCCGCTACGGCATCCACAGTCTTTCAGCTCACTTGAAAATGGCTGCTTGCGTGCGGGCCGCGAATCGCTTTACGTAAACGTCAATTGCCCTGACTGGAGCGTGAGTAAATGACCGAAAATCTGGAGTGTTTCCGCATCGAAGTGCGCGATTGGCTGGCGAGCCATTGCCCGCCTGAAATGCGCTTGCCCGTCCGCGATGAGCGCGATGTCTGCTGGGGTGGGCGGAACTGGGTGTTCAAGAGCGATGCGCAGCGTCAATGGCTGAACGCCTGCGTTGCCAAAGGCTATACCGTGCCCGATTGGCCCACGGCCTATGGCGGGGCAGGGCTTTCGGCGGAACAAGCCAAAATCCTCCGCGAGGAAATGAAGGCGATCAATGCTCGCTCACCGCTCAACAGCTTTGGCATTTGGATGCTCGGGCCAGCATTATTGCAATTTGGCACCGAAGAGCAAAAACTCCATTATCTGAACCAGATTGCGCGCGGCGAAATCCGCTGGTGCCAGGGATATTCAGAGCCGGGCGCGGGCAGCGACCTGGTCTCGCTCCAAACCTTTGGCGCCGATGCGGGCGATCATTGGGTCGTCAACGGCTCGAAAATATGGACCAGCTATGCCGATCAGGCCGACTGGATTTTCTGCCTGGTGCGCACCGACAAGGCGGATAAATATCAGGGCATCACCTTCATGCTGTTTGACATGGCGAGCGCAGGGGTTTCGACTAAGCCGATCCTGCTCATCTCTGGCAACTCGCCGTTCTGCGAGACATTTTTCGATGATGTGAAGGTGCCCAAAGACCAGTTCGTCGGCACGGTGGGTCGCGGCTGGGACGTCGCCAAATATCTGTTGGGGCATGAGCGCGAGATGATTTCGGGCGGCGGCGATGGCGGCGGGATGGTCTCGGTTGGCGCACTGTTTGCCGATCAGCTTGGCAGGAATGAAAATGGTGAATTGGATGACCCGATGCTCCGCGCGACAATGGCGGCGTTCGATGTCGATGTCTTCGCCTATCGCGCCATGGCCGAGCGGTTCATGGATATGTGGAAAACCGGTCGCGCGCATCCGGCCAGCTCGAACATGATGAAATATGCCGGCACCGAGATCAACAAGCGCCGCCACGAGCTGGTGATGGCGAGCGGCGGCAGCGAAGCGCTTGAATGGGACAGTGATGAGCAGTCCGGCGGCGCCCGCCCGCGCACCTGGCTGCGGACCAAGGCCAATTCGATCGAGGGCGGCACATCCGAAGTGATGCTGAACGTCATCGCCAAACGCATCCTCGAACTACCGGGGGCCTGATTAATAGGGGCAGAATAGGGACAGTCCCCATTTAAAATACGCGACCGATTGATGCTGCTATTCAAGCATTTTTAAATGGGGACTGTCCCTATTTAACCCGGAGAGATGGAATGCCATTATATCACAACGACGATCAGGCGATGTTGCGCGACACAGCTGCGCCATTCATCGCCGACGTGGCGCCGCCCGCGCACCTGCGCGCCCTTCGTGATGCCAATGATCAGACCGGATTTTCGCGCGATGTGTGGAAACAGTTCGCCGAAATGGGCCTTTGCGGAATGATGGTGGACGAAGCGCGCGGCGGGCTGGGCATGGGGCATGTCGAGGCAGGGATCGTGCTCGAGGAGATTGGCCGCAACCTGACGCCCTCGCCCTTCCTTACCACGTCGGTGGCGGCGGCGAGCGTGCTTGGCACAGCGGGAGGGGCGGTCGCCGATGCGTGGTTGCCCCGCATCGCCGCTGGTGACGCTGTCATCGCCCTCGCCATTGACGATGGGCCACGCCATCGCCCCGAAGCCATCGCGTTAAAGGCAGAGCGTGCGGGCAATGGCTTCAGGCTAAGCGGCACCAAATCCTTCGTCATCCACGGCCATGTCGCCGACATGTTGCTGGTGGCGGCGCGCACGGGCGGCAGTGCGGGGGAGCAGGAGGGGTTGACGCTGTTTGCGGTGCCGCAAAACGCCGATGGCCTCAGCGCCGATCCGCGCCGTCTGCTCGATAGCTCGCTCGCCTCGCACCTCACTCTCGATGGCGTGACGGTTGATGGCGACGCGGTGGTCGGCGGGGTGGACCAGGGCTGGGCCGTGCTCAAAACCCTGCTCGCCGCTGCGCGCACTGGCGCATCTGCCGAAATGCTTGGCGTCGGCGCGGGCGCAATGGATATGACGATGACCTATCTCAAACAGCGCAAGCAGTTTGGCCGGTTGATCGGCGAGTTTCAGGCGCTGCAACACCGCGCGGCGCATCTCTATTCGGAAATGGAGATCGCCCGCGCCACCGTCATGAAGGCGCAGCAACTGCTCGATGCGGGCGATGATGGCGCGGAGCTGATGGTCAGCGTGGCCAAGGCCAAGGCCGGCCTTGCCACCAACCTCGCGGTGCGCGAAGGGGTGCAGATGCACGGCGGCATCGGTATGACCGACGAATATGACATCGGCCTGTATATGAAGCGCGACCGCGCGCTTGCGGAGTTTATGGGCGACGTCCATTATCACACCGACCGCGTGGCGCGATTGAACGGTTATTGAGGGAGCAGAGGCAATGGACATCAACAGCCTGTTTGGCCTGACCGGCAAGGTCGCATTGATTACCGGCGGGTCGCGCGGGATTGGCGCGATGTTCGTCGAAGGCTTCCTCGCAGCCGGGTGCGAACGCATCTATATCAGTGCCAGAAAAGGCCCGCAGGTCGCGGCGGCGGTCGAGCATTTTGGGGAGCGCGTCATCGGCATCCCGGGCGATGTCTCGACGGTTGAGGGGTGCCGCGCCATTGCGGCGGAAATCACAGCGCGCGAAGAGAGGCTCGACATCCTCATCAACAATGCCGGCGCGGCCTGGGGCGTGCCGTTCGCCGAGTTCCCCGAGAGCGGCTGGGACAAGGTGATGGACGTCAATGTCAAGGGGCCGTTTTTCCTCACCCAGGCGCTGTTACCACTACTCAAAGCGGCGGGGTCGGCGGACCGACCAGCCAAGGTCGTCAATATTGGCTCGATCGACGGGATGCGACTCAACCCATGGGAAACATACAGCTATCATGCGTCCAAGGCGGCGATCCTCTATCTCACCAAGCGGCTGGCGGCGACATTGGTGCGCGATCATATCAATGTTACCGCGATTGCCCCCGGCGCCTTCATGAGCGACATGAACAAGGCCGCGCGCGACCATGGCGATGATGTGGCCAAGGGCATTCCGGCGCGGCGCATCGGCACCGCCGAAGATATGGCGGCGGCGGCCATTTATCTGTGCAGCCGCGCGGGCGATTATGTGATCGGCGAGACAATCACCGTCGATGGCGGTCTGGTCCATGCCGCCGTCGGCACGTCAATCGACGCTTAGGTAACGCCCCCCTTTTCAGCGGCTTGGCCTTAGGCTAAAGCTGGGGCAATCACTGCCACAGATTCTGCCACATGTCGGACAACGCGCCAAAACAGCGGGCGCACGCGTTCCCCCCGACATGGGCTGGCGTGGCATCACCATGACTGAAGAGGGGAACGATCATGACCGCGATTGGACAGGACAGCATTGGTTGCCGCAGCACGCTGAGCGTTGACGGCAAATCCTACGATTATTTCAGCATCGCGCTGGCAGCCGAGAAATATGGCGATGTGTCGCGGCTGCCGTTCAGCATGAAGGTGCTGCTCGAAAATCTACTGAGGTTCGAGGATGGCGGCTTCACCGTTTCCACCGACGATGCCAGGGCGCTGGTGGCGTGGCAGAATAATCCGGTGTCGGAGCGCGAGATCCAATATCGTCCGGCGCGCGTGCTGCTACAGGATTTTACCGGTGTCCCGTGCGTCGTTGACCTTGCCGCGATGCGCGACGCCATCGCCAAATTGGGCGGGGATACCAGCAAAATCAACCCATTGGTTCCGGTCCATCTGGTGATTGACCACAGCGTGATGGTCGATGAGTTCGGCCATCCCAAGGCGTTCGAGCAGAATGTGGAGATTGAATATCATCGCAACGCCGAACGCTATGACTTTCTGAAATGGGGCTCAAAAAGCCTCGACAATTTCAAGGCGGTGCCGCCGGGGACCGGTATCTGTCATCAGGTCAACCTTGAACATATCGCGCAGGCGGTGTGGACTTCGCAAGCCAACGACGGGGCGACCATCGCCTATCCCGATACTTGTGTTGGCACCGACAGTCACACGACGATGATCAACGGGCTGGGCGTGCTCGGCTGGGGCGTCGGCGGGATAGAGGCCGAAGCCGCGATGCTCGGCCAGCCTGTATCGATGCTGATCCCCGAAGTGGTCGGGTTCAAACTGACTGGTGCTTTGCAGGAGGGCGTGACTGCGACCGACCTGGTGCTGACCGCGACCCAGATGTTGCGCGCCAAGGGCGTGGTCGGCCGCTTTGTCGAATATTATGGCCCCGGCCTCGACAGCCTCAGTCTGGCCGACCGCGCGACACTGGCCAATATGGCACCCGAATATGGCGCGACCTGCGGCTTTTTTGGCATCGACGATAAAACGCTCGACTATATGCGCCTGACGGGCCGCGATGAACATCAGATTGCACTGACCGAGGCCTATGCCCGCGCACAAGGGCTGTGGCGGCTCGCTGATGCGCCCGACCCGGTGTTCACCGACACGCTCTCGCTGGATATGAGCAGCGTCGTGCCGAGCCTAGCCGGGCCAAAACGGCCGCAGGACAAGGTGATCCTCACCGAGGTTGACGATGTGTTCAACGCCGATCTCGCCACGCTTTACAAACATGACGGCATCAAGCGGGTCGCGGTTGAGGGCAAGGATCACGATATCGGCGACGGCGACGTCGTCATCGCCGCGATCACCAGCTGCACCAACACCTCGAACCCCAGCGTGCTGGTGGCGGCGGGGCTGGTGGCGCGAAAAGCGCGCGCGTTCGGCCTTAGGCCCAAGCCGTGGGTCAAGACCAGCCTCGCACCCGGCTCACAGGTCGTCACCGACTATCTCGACCGCGCTGGCCTGAGCGCCGATCTTGATGCGGTTGGCTTCAACCTTGTCGGCTATGGCTGCACCACCTGCATCGGCAATTCGGGGCCATTGGCCGAGCCGATCAGCAAGGCGATCAATGCCCATGACATCGTCGCCGCGTCGGTCATATCGGGCAATCGCAATTTCGAGGGCCGCGTCTCGCCCGATGTCCGCGCGAATTTCCTCGCCAGCCCGCCGCTGGTGGTCGCCTATGCGCTCAAGGGCACGGTGACGAGCGACTTTGTCACCACCCCGATTGGCCAGGCGAGCGACGGGCATGACGTGTTCCTGCGCGACATCTGGCCGACCAATGCCGAAATCGCCGAAACGATGGCCGCCAATATCGACCGCGCGATGTTCGAGAGCCGTTATGCCAGCGTCTATCAAGGCGATGCGCATTGGCAGGCGATCGACGTCACGGGCAGCGAGACCTATTCGTGGCGTGCAGGCAGCACCTATGTCGCCAACCCGCCCTATTTCGAGGGGATGACGATGACCCCGGCGCCGGTGAATGACATTATTGACGCGAAACCTCTGGCGATCCTCGGCGATTCGATCACCACCGATCACATCAGCCCCGCAGGCAGCATCAAGGCCGACAGCCCGGCGGGCCAGTGGCTGATGGAACATCAGGTCGCGCGCGCCGATTTCAACAGTTATGGCGCGCGGCGCGGGCATCATGATGTGATGATGCGCGGCACCTTTGCCAATATCCGGATCAAGAATGAAATGATCCCCGGGGTCGAGGGCGGCATGTCGCGCTATGGCGGCGAGGTTATGCCGATTTACGACGCGGCTATGCGGCACAAGGCCGACGGCACGCCGCTGGTGGTGATCGCGGGCAAGGAATATGGCACCGGCTCGTCGCGCGACTGGGCGGCCAAGGGTACCAATTTGCTCGGCGTTCGCGCGGTCATCGTCGAAAGCTTCGAGCGGATCCACCGCAGCAATCTGGTCGGGATGGGGGTGCTGCCGCTGCAATTCGTCGATGGACAGACGCGCGCGAGCCTCGGCCTGACCGGCGACGACGCCTTCACCATCCGCGATGT
>JBEBJX010000030.1:0-23020 GCA_040079655.1 Sphingopyxis sp.
CGTGCACGCGGGCGGCGGGGGGGGAGGCGGGGTTTGAGGGCGTACAGGGCTGTCGCTTGTAACAGTGGGTGCCGGCCAGCCGCTTTGCGGGCTGGATGGTGCGGACGGGGGAGTGGGCGGAATAGGGTCTTCAGGCGTGGCGCTGGTGGCGCCCGACAAAGCCCCCGAAACAGCTAGGGATAGTAACAGGTGCGTGAAAGGAAATAGCATTACGACCTCCATTTAAGAGAGGCGGCCGTAAGGGAAGGCGTGACCGCCCCCCTGAGGATGCTATAGCATGAATGCGCCGCTGCGGGCCTCAACTGGCCCTGATAGCCATACAGTTCACCGCCTTTTCAGGCCTCAATCAGCCATCTTTGCCGACTCAGGCTGTGCCAATGCCGTCGGGCTTCACGAACAATGCCGTCGGGCATCACGAACAGCGCATAGCTATTCGCGTTGCAGTCGTGGCCAGGCTTGGGCAATGTGCCGCCATGACCCCAAACCCTACACTAGCCCCCACCATAGCCGCCATTACCGACCGCATCACCGCGCGCAGCCGCGCATCGCGCGCCGCCTATCTGGCGATGATCGATGCCGCGCGTGACCACGGGACCAATCGCACCGCGCTATCGTGTGGCAACCTTGCGCATGGCTTTGCTGCGGCGGGCGATGACAAGGCAATGATCCGCAGTGGCAGTGCGATGAACATCGGCATTGTCACCGCCTATAACGACATGCTCTCCGCGCATCAGCCCTATGCCCGTTATCCCGAAGCGATCAAACTGGCAGCGCGCGAAATTGGCGCGAGCGCACAAGTTGCGGGCGGTGTTCCCGCCATGTGCGATGGCGTGACCCAGGGGCAGGCGGGGATGGAGCTGTCGCTGTTCAGCCGCGACAATATCGCGATGGGCACCGCGCTCGGCCTCAGCCATGCGATGTTCGAGGGCGTATTGATGCTCGGCATATGCGACAAAATCGTCCCCGGCATGCTGATCGGCGCACTGCGTTTCGGCCATTTACCGACGATTTTTGTCCCGGCCGGCCCGATGCCGTCGGGCATCGCCAACAAGGAAAAGGCGCGCATCAGGCAATTATATGCCGAAGGGAAAGTGGGCCGCGACGAATTGCTGGAGGCCGAGGCGGCCAGCTATCACGGTGCGGGCACCTGCACATTTTATGGCACAGCCAACAGCAACCAGATGCTGATGGAACTGATGGGGCTGCATGTGCCGGGTGCGGCCTTCGTCAACCCGGGCACGAAATTGCGCACAGAGCTGACCCGCGCGGCGGTGCACCGCGTGGCGCAGATCGGCTGGGCCAAAAACGGCCAAGATAACGCGGATTATCGCCCGATTGGGCACTGTGTTGACGAACGCGCCATTGTCAACGCCATCGTCGGGCTGCTCGCCACAGGCGGCTCCACCAACCATGCGTTGCACATCCCCGCGATTGCCCGCGCCGCTGGAATCATCGTCGATTGGGAAGATTTCGATGCGCTGTCCTCCGCTGTGCCCCTGCTCGCGCGCATTTACCCCAATGGCTCGGCCGACGTGAACCATTTCCACGATGCGGGCGGCATGGGCTTTGTCACGCGCGAATTGCTGAATGCGGGCCTGATCCATGGCGATATTCTGACCGTTGGCGGCACGATGGCCGATTATGCACGCACCCCGCATCTTGATGAAAATGGGCTCGATGGCGACGACCTGGTGTGGCGCGAGGCGCCAGAGACGAGCGGCGATGACGCCATCCTGCGCCCCGCCGCTGCACCGTTCGCACCCGATGGCGGCATGCGGCTGCTCACGGGCAATCTTGGCCGCTGTGTCATCAAAGTCAGCGCAGTTGATGAAGACCGCCTGACGATCGAGGCACCGGTGCGCATTTTCCACGATCAGGACGCCGTGACCGCTGCGTTCAAGGCGGGCGAGCTTGACCTCGACGTCGTGGTGGTCGTGCGGTTTCAGGGGCCGCGCGCCAACGGCATGCCCGAACTGCACAAGCTCACGCCTGCACTGGGCGTGCTCCAGGACAAGGGCTATCGCGTCGCATTGCTCACCGACGGGCGGATGTCGGGCGCGAGCGGCAAGGTGCCCGCCGCAATCCATTTGTCACCCGAAGCGCTTGCCTCTGCAGACGGCACCAGCGGCCCGATAGCCTATCTGCAAGACGGCGACATTGTCCGCATTTGCGCACGCAGCGGCACCGTCACTGCACTGGTCGATGCGAGCGAGTGGGCGAACCGCACCCCCGCCGCCGCGCCGCCGCCCGCCATTGGGGTGGGGCGCGAGCTGTTCGCGCTGATGCGGCTTCACGCCGATGAGGCCGAAAAGGGGGGTAGCGCTATGCTCAGCGCGATGGAGAGCCTTGCAGGCTAAACCTGCTCTACCGCATTGCAGCAGCGGCGGTGCGGCGGTATGTATGGCGGAGCGAATCCCCCTCTTGACCGGAGCTTTTCATGACTGACCCCGCCGCCGATCCCATCGTTTTTCTGTCCTATGCCCGCACCCCGATGGGGGCGATGCAGGGCGCATTAAGCGAGGCGAGCGCCACCGACCTTGGCGCCACTGCGGTGCGCGCGGCGGTGGAACGCGCAGGCGTTGACGGCGCTGATGTCGAGCGCATCTATATGGGCTGCGTCTTGCCCGCTGGCCTCGGCCAAGCCCCCGCGCGCCAAGCGGCGATCAAGGCCGGCCTGCCAACATCGGTGCAGGCGACGACGGTCAACAAAGTGTGCGGATCGGGGATGCAAACCATCATCATGGGCGCAGAGGCGCTGGCCGCGCGCAGCGTCGATATGATCATCGCGGGCGGGATGGAGAGCATGACCAATGCGCCCTACCTCCTCAAAAAACACCGTTCGGGCGCGCGGATCGGCCATGACACCGCCTACGACCATATGTTCCTCGACGGGCTGGAGGATGCCTATGATGCGGGCCGCGCGATGGGCACATTCGCCCAGGATACCGCCAACGCCTATCAACTGACCCGCGAGCAGCAGGACGCTTACGCCATCACATCGCTGGCCCGCGCTCAGGCAGCGGTGAGCGGCGGCGCATTCGTCGCCGAAATCGCGCCGGTCACCATTGCGGGACGCGGCGGCGATACCATTGTCGATACCGACGAAGCCCCATCCAAGGGCAAGCCCGACAAAATCCCGACGCTCAAACCCGCCTTTGCCAAGGATGGCACGATAACGGCGGCGACCAGCTCGTCCATATCAGATGGCGCCGCCGCCGTGGTGCTGACCCGCGCCAGCGTCGCCGCGGCCAAGGGCAAGGCCCCGCTCGCCCGCCTCGTTGCCCATGCCGCCTTTGCCCAGTTACCCAAGGATTTCACCACCGCGCCCGTCGGGGCAATCCGTTCCTGCCTTGCCAAAGCCGGGTGGAGCATCGAGGATGTCGACCTGTTCGAAGTCAACGAAGCGTTCGCCTGCGTGGCGATGTTTGCGATGCACGACTTGGGCATATCGCACGACAAGATCAACGTCCATGGCGGCGCGACCGCGCTCGGCCACCCCATCGGGTGCAGCGGCACGCGGATCGTCACCACGCTGATCGCGGCGCTGCAACGCCACGGCAAATCGCGCGGCATTGCCAGCTTGTGCATCGGCGGCGGAGAGGCGACAGCGGTGGCTATTGAGTTGATCTAAGGCGAAGTGATCACTGCGGCTTGGATTACGCCCCTTCGCCCCAAATGCCATCGGCGGCTATCCAGCCCGTTTGGCCGCGCACGTCAAAATCGCAATATCCATTGCGGCATTCGCCCAGACGCCCGACCACGCCGGCCTCTACGCGATATGACACGACCGCATCAGCGCTTGGGCTCTCATGCATAGATTGTGTTCCGTCAATAACGATGGCGGTGCGCGTGCCGGTCAACAAGCGTTTGTGCATCCATCCCGTCGTGCCATCAGGGTCGCGGACTTGCCGCCAGTCGCCGCGCACCGCGACAACACGCAGCGGCAAGCCGACGCGCCGATAGGCCCACATTGCGGGCATTTCCGATGAAGGGCCGCGGCGCATAATCGCTTCGGCGCGGTTGATCGACGCCCAATACGGTGGCGCCCTGTTTTGGCCTAGTGCAGGCAAGGCCGCAAAACTCAGCACCATCACAAAAGACAGCAATCGAATAGAAATATATTTTAGCATCATTAATGTCTGATAATCACGCAGGGCAAGATTGCAAGCGCGCTGAATTAGGGCAATAGTTACACTTCATCGCCATGAAGTTCGCCAATCATCCTTGCGGTCTGGAGTGAAACTATGATCCGTCCTATTGCCTTTCTTTCTTTTTGTTGCGCGACATTGTTTGCCGCCAGCCCTGCCATAGCGGCCACGGCCAATGCTGGCCCGATGATTGTGCCCGAAAGCGGTGATACGGGATGGCTTCTCGCTGCGCTTTGCATCGGCTTGCTTGCCGCTATTTCTGGCACCATTGCCTATGCCATCGGCGGGCATGGCCGCGCCACTGCGACCCGCATCCTAACCGCCGTCACCGCCGCGATGGCGCTGGCGAGCCTGCTCTATGTGCTCATTGGTTATAGCCTGGTGTTCGACGCGGGCGGCAGTGCCTGGATTGGGGGCGGCGGCAATAGCATGCTGGCGGCCATGGGCACGGTGCGCGAAACAACGACGGTGCCCGAAACCGGGTTTGCCCTGTTCCAACTGGGCTTTGTGCTGATTGCAGTCGCCCTGCTCAACGCCATGCTCGCGCCGCGCGCGCGCCCAGCCTGGTTGCTGGGGTTCAGCGGATTGTGGGTGATATTGGTGATTGCGCCGATTATGCGCTGGATATGGGGCGGCGGCTGGCTGGCGGAAATGGGCGCGATGGACGGCGCGGGCGGCCTGGTCATCTTCCTGTCCACGGCGGTTTCGGCCTTTGTTGCGCTGATCATCATTGGCCGCAAAGCCGATGCGCAGGCTCAGACGCCCGATCATGCTATCCGCCTCGTTGGCGCATTATTGCTCATGATTGGCATGATGGCGATGGCTGGCGGGTCAACATTGGGCGCCAGTGACAATAGCGCCGTGGCGATGCTCACCATATTGACCGCGGCGATGACAGGCGCATTGACATCGACCGCACTGGGTCGCCGGCTTGATGCCGCTGCGCTTGCGACCGGGATTGTCGCAGGCACTGTCGCCAGCGCGGTCGCTGGCGATGGCGTTGCCATAGGCGCAGCATGGCTGACCGGGGTGATCGCGGCCAGCATAGCGCATTTTGCGCCGCGGCTGATGCCCCAGCGATTGTCATGGCAGGACAGCGATGGCAGCAGCAGCATGGCCACAGCCGCCATAGCCGGCGGACTGTTGTTTGCCATCTTCCTCGCCTTCGACACTTTTGGCGGCTCGGGCTATGGCGATGGCATGGCGATGGGCAGCCAGCTTATCGCGCAATGCGCTGCTGTGGCCGCGATTGGCCTGTGGTCGACATTCGGCACATTGGTCTGTGCATTGATGGCCGGGCTGGTGCTGCCGATGCGCAGCGATGATTAAGTCGGCTTGGGGTCAGGACCACTAATCCCCCGCCAAAAGCCGGTCGATCAGCTGTTGCACCGTCGGCGTGAAATTGTTCGAATAAAAGGGGTCTTGTTTGAAATGATAGGCGCCGTGCCCGGCGAACATCAGATTATCATCAACCGCCCCGCCATGCGCGATGCTTTGCAATGTCTTTTGAATACAAAAACTGCGCGGGTCGGCGAGCCGGCCGGTCGAGTGATCGTCATGGTCCTTCCACGATGAAAATCCGCAATGCGACAGACAGCCCATGCATTCGGTCTGGTCCGTATGGATGCGTTCCCGCTCCTCTGGCCCGACAAATATCAGCGTATCATCGGGGGTCTTGAGCGCAGATATATGGCCCGCATTCATCCAGCCCCGCGCCAGAGCGGCGCTTTCTTCGCTGACCCAGTATTTCTTGCGCTCAACCTCTAGGCGCACATGATTGGTGCCACACGCAATCTTGCCAAAGGGGATTTGTCGTTCCGACCGCGCCATCAAACTATACAGAAATGGTGTCTTGACGGCTGACGAATAGAAACCCGTCGGCGAAAATTTGTGGAGCAGCACATCGCCCGGGTTGACTTCGCGCAAGGCATCTTTCCACCCCATCGGGATCGGGCTTTCGACAGTCAGCAATGGCCGCGTGCCAAATTGAAAAGCCATTTGCCCCAGTTCCGGATTATCAATCCAGTCTGCCCAATCGCGCAAATACCACACACCACCGGCCATAACGATCGGCACGCTGTCGGCTATCCCCTCTTCGCGCATCACATCGCGCACCGCCTTGACACGGGGGTAGGGGTCTTGCGGCACCAATGGGTCTTCGGCGTTCGACAGGCCGTTATGACCGCCCGCCAACCATGGGTCTTCATAAACAACGGCACCAAGCCATTCTGGGACTTTGGAATAAGCACGTTTCCACAGCGCACGAAATGCCCGCGCAGACGAAATGATCGGCAGATAATAAACGCCATAGGTCGCCGCGATTTCGGATAATTTATACGGCATGCCAGCGCCGCAGGTCACCCCCGTCACCAGCCCGCGTGTTTGCTCTAGCACGCCATGTAAAATCGGCTGCGAGCCACCCATTTCCCACAGGACATTGATGTTGATCGCGCCGCGCCCCGAAGCGATGTCATGCGCACGTTCTATCTGTGCCACCGCGCCGCGAATGCCATAATCGATCAGCTCGGCATGGCGTTCAACCCGCGTGTCACCATGAAAGACCTGCGGAATCATGTTCCCCGCATCGTCATAGCTATCCGCATTGACCGCGCTGATGGTGCCGATGCCGCCCGCCGCTGCCCAAGCACCGGAGCTTGCATGGTTGGTTGCGGCAACCCCCTTGCCACCCTCAACCAAAGGCCACACCTCCCGACCGCCATAGACGATCGGCTTTAATCCCTTAAACACGTATCTGCTCCCGTGTGCCCCCACTCAGCTTAGTCTATAGGGGACGAAATTCAAAAAGTCCGCGCCATTTTTGTCGGTCATGTGAAAAGCCGCTCCACATCAATTTTTGCAGCATTAGCATAGAGTTGGCTATAATCCGAGATCATCTTTCCCTCGTCAAACAGCGCTGCGGCGCGCGAAGCATTGGCACGGCCAACGCGAATTCGCGTGCGCGAATCATCCGCAAGCCGCACTATCGCCTCGGCCAATGCCGCCGCCGTGCGCTCGGTGATGAACGGCGCATTTTCGCTTGCAACCATCTCGGCAACATCGCCAACTGCCGGGGCGACAATCGGTAACCCCGCCGCCATGCCTTCCATCACCGCAATCGGTTGTTGCTCGGAAAGCGACGACAGCGCCATAATGTCAAAATTGCCGACAAAGCGCGCAGGGTCAGCAAGGAACCCCGCCAACATCACCCGCTCAGCGATGCCTTGGCGCGCTGCTTCGGCGATAATCGCCTCGCGCTCCGGCCCTTCGCCGACAATCACCAGGTGCACATGGGGGGGCGTCAACGCAATGGCGCGGATCAGCAACGGCAAATCCTTGACCGCGCGAAGCCCGGCAATCGTCCCGACGATGACATCGCCTTTCGCCCGCGACAGCCCGGGAATGGCCTCTGGCTTACCCTTATATCGCGCAATCGCTATGCCGTTCGAAATGCGCCGGACATGCGCCGTGCCTGCCCAATGCGTCCTCGCTATGTCCTCAAGTCTATGGCTTGGCACCACCACGGCTTCGGCTGTTCTGAGCGCGAGGCGCCTGAACATATTGCGCCGCCAGTCGAGCCGCTCACTCTCATCAGCATTAAACCCATCCTCATGATGGATGAGCGGCGGCAGGCGCATGAACAGTGAACAGATCCGGTGTGCCATCACCGCGTCCATAGACCCCCAATTATAGCTGAGAACCAGGTCGAAATTCTGCATATAGCGGGCCAGCGCCAGGTAGCGCGCAGGCGATGGTTTGCCATGAAGCGCGGGCGCGCGCGCCTCTGTCGGGAAATCGGCCGCAATAGCTTTGTCGATCGCTTTTCTGGCGCCGAGCTGATCGGGCATAGCGGAAATGATTGTGTGCCGCGCAGCTTGGCCGAACGCATTCATCAATCGCACGCAGCGTGCCTCCTTCCCGCCCAGCGAAAAAGTCGAGTGGCAATGCAAAATGGTCAGGCGCGAGGTTGAGGTCAATGGTCGCTTTCCCATACGGGCCCATATGGGCTGCGGCGCAGCATCGAAAACATCTTATGGCTTGCATAGGCATCGATCATATCTGCATATTGCGGCATGGATGCCACGACGCAAGTATTACCACCAATCGTTCAAATTGCCGATTTTCTATGCGATCCTGTAGAACCAGCGCACTTTCCAGCGCATATTTTGCGCTGGCGCAACGATCGTGCAGCGGCAACTATCGGCCTCGAGACGCTTGATAATCCGTGCTGGGTCAAGCATTTCGGCCGTTTCGCGCCGCTGCCTGCGAATCTCCCCCACCCGCTAGCCCTGCGCTACCACGGCCATCAATTCGGCCATTACAACCCTGATCTTGGCGATGGCCGCGGATTTTTATTCGCGCAATTGCGATGCGACGATGGCCGCTGGCTTGACCTTGGCACCAAAGGGTCTGGGCAAACGCCCTATAGCCGTTCTGGTGACGGTCGCCTCACGCTGAAAGGTGCAGTGCGTGAATTATTGGCCACCGAAATGCTTGAAGCTCTGGGCGTGCCAACGTCTCGGACATTCTCCATCATCGAAACCGGCGAAACGCTCCATCGCGGCGACGAGCCATCGCCTGCGCGCGGCGCCGTGCTGGTGCGGCTCAATCACGGGCATATCCGCATCGGCAGTTTTCAACGGCTCGCCGCGCTTGGCCAAGCCAGCGAGATGGAGCGCCTGTTGCGCTATTGCCTGTCCACCTTGTTCGAGGTGCCAAATGTCGACATGTTACCCGCCGCAGATGCCGCCGCGATGCTGGTGCGCATAACCGCCACAAAGTGCGCCGAAACGGTCGCGGCACAGATGGTCGCCGGCTTTGTCCACGGCGTGCTCAACAGCGACAATATCAACATCACCGGCGAGAGTTTCGACTATGGCCCATGGCGATTCACCCCAACATGGGATCCGGCTTTTACCGCCGCCTATTTTGATCATCAATCGCTTTATGCCTTTGGCCGCCAGGCACAGATTGTCTACTGGAATGTTGGGCAATTGGCGATCAGCCTGCGCAGCATCGCTCCGACAGAGCCGCTGACCGAAGCGCTAGAGACCTTTGCCCCGGCCTATGAAAAAGCCATAGCCGCGCAATTTTGCTGGCGATTGGGCGTTTCACCATCCGAGCCAGAGCGAGACCGAGCACTTGTAACCGCAGCCGAGCGCTTTCTTCAGAGCAGCGCAATGCCCATCGATCGCTATTTTCAGGGCGGGGCACGGGATGACCCAGCCTTTGCCGAAGCCATGGCAGGCCGCACATCTTCGCACGATCATTGGTGGCACCACGTTGAACCACAATCGATGCAGATCGACGAGGTTGAGACGCTGTGGGATGCCATAGCATCGCGCGATGATTGGCAGCCCTTGATGGCCAAAGTGTGCGCCGTTCGGGAAATGGGATCCGCGATGGCTGCATCGCATAGCATCCCGCCCATTGCCATTGCGGGCCATAGGGTTAATAGGGCTTTCGATGAGCGGTGAATTGATTTCGTATGAGCCAGCAACCGGCGCCGAATTGTGGCGTGGTCCCGTTGGCAATGTCGATACGGAGGTAGCTGCTGCACGCGAGGCATGGCCACAATGGGCGGCGCTCCCCATCCTCAAGCGTGTCGACGTGCTCAAACGCTTTTCAGAGCGGCTCAAGGCTGATCCCGAGCCTTTAGCAGACCTTATCGCCCGCGAGACGGGTAAGCCATTGTGGGAGGCCCGCGCCGAGGTTGAAAGCGTTGGCAACAAAGTCGAAATTTCTATCAAGGCCTATTCTGATCGCACATCTCAGAGGCGTGGCGATGGCGCCATGGGGGCGCGCACAGCCTTGCGCCACAAACCCCACGGTGTTCTGGCTGTGCTTGGCCCCTATAATTTCCCCGCACATTTACCCAATGGCCATATCGTCCCCGCTCTATTGGCAGGCAACACGGTGGTGTTCAAACCATCGGAAAAAACACCCGCTGTCGGGCAAAAACTGGTTGAGCTTTATCGCGATGCAGGCGTGCCTGAGGGCGCTATTCGCATGCTCACTGGTGCTGCCGAAGAAGGCCGCGCGCTGGTTACGCATGCTGACATAGACGGCGTGCTGTTCACAGGCTCCGCGCGAACAGGCATCGCCATAAACCGCGCCCTGGCCAATCAGCCAGATCGAATTGTCGCGCTCGAAATGGGGGGTAACAACCCTATCGTTGCCTGGGACACGAGCGACATAGCAAATGCTGCGACGCTCATTGTTCAATCGGCATTTATGACAGCGGGTCAGCGCTGTTCCAATGCGCGACGGCTGATTGTCAAACAAGACCTTGCAGAGCCATTGCTGGCTGAAATTCGCAAAATCACCGACCGTTTGATTGTGGGTGCGCCGCATGATGACCCGGCCCCCTTCATGGGCCCAGTGATCGACAATGAGACTGCCAATGGCTTGATCGACAGTTTTCTTTACCTCATTTCCAATGGCGGACAAGCGATCCGCTTTATGACGCGCATAGATGAAACCATGCCGTTTTTAACGCCCGGCATCGTTGATGTTACCAATGTTAAAGATCGACCCGATGTCGAATTATTCGGTCCGTTGCTCCAGGTTGTGCGGGTCGATACTTTCGATCAGGCGATCGCCGAAGCCAATGCCACAGCCTATGGCCTGTCCGCCGCCTTGATCGGGGGGAGCCCTCAAAATTATGATCAATTTTGGGCCAATGTCCGGGCGGGCATCATCAACTGGAACAAACCCACAAACGGCGCATCGTCATCGCACCCCTTTGGCGGGGTTGGCCTCTCGGGGAACCATCGCCCCAGCGCCTATTATGCGGCGGATTATTGCGCCTACCCGGTGGCATCAAACGAGGCGGATCAACCGCGTGCAACCATCGGAATCGGATTGGCGAACGAACATTAACTGAAAGTCGCGCTTTAACCGCGCAAAGCAGTATTGCCTTTGTCGACATTAGCCATCAGGCCATAATGATCAAATGCCAAACGCGACCATCACCACCGGAACAGTGCAGCTTGTTGGTGCCGGACCAGGAGCAGCCGACCTGTTGACGGTCCGCGCGGCGCGCCTGCTCGAAAGCGCGAGCGTTGTCGTCCATGACGGGCTGGTCGCACCCGAAGTGCTGGCGCTGATAAACCCCAAGGCGCGGCTTATCAGCGTTGCCAAACAGCGTAGCCATCACAGCGTGCCGCAATCCGCCATCAACGCTCTGTTGATCCGCGAGGCGCGCGCAGGCCAGGACGTCATCCGGCTCAAAGGCGGCGACCCGTTCATTTTTGGCCGTGGTGGCGAGGAGGTCGAAGCTTGCCGCGCTGCGGGCGTGTCGGTCGAGGTGGTGCCCGGTATATCCGCCGCAATCGGCTGCGCTGCGCAGGCGATGCTCCCCCTCACCCACCGCGATGCCGCTAACGCAGTCAGCTTTGTCGCGGGGCAATGCAAGGGGTTGTCTGAGCAAAACTGGTCAGGCCTTGCCGGCAAGGGCCGCACGCTCGTCATCTATATGGGCGTCGCCACCGCCGCCGATATTGCCGAAAAACTGATAGCCGATGGCGTGACCCCCGATATGCCGGTGGCGGTTCTGGAAAATGGCACCCGAGCAGACGCGCGGGCATTGCGCACGCTATTGACCGACCTTGGCGACATGGTGGCGCGTATGAACGTGGCTTCGCCGGCGATTATCGTCGTCGGTGAGGTTGTGCTACGCGCAGATGCTGATGACCAGTTGCGCAGCTTCGCGCAATATGCGGGGGCGCAAGCATGAAATTGCTCACCGGAAACGACCTCAAAAGCGGCGCTGTCACCTGGTGGGCCGGGGCTGGCTGGTCGATCCACCTCACCGATGCGGCCGATGTCGGCGCTGATGGCGATACGATCCTGACCGCCGAAGACGCGGCGCGCCGCGTCAATGCCCCCTATCTTGTCGACGCCGATGACGCCGGATTGCCGCTCCACATCAAGGACCGTATCCGCGCCGCCGGACCGAGCGTGCGCAGCGACCTTGCGCTCAAACCTGCTGATGAATGGGCGGCATAGCCATGTATCAATACGACCAATATGATCAGGCGATTGTCGATGCGCGGGTCGATGAGTTTCGCGATCAGGTGGCGCGGCGGCTATCGGGTGCGCTGAGCGAGGATCAATTCAAACCGCTCAGGCTGATGAATGGCCTTTATCTGCAACTCCACGCCTATATGCTGCGCGTCGCCATCCCCTATGGCACGCTCAATAGCCGCCAGATGCACATGCTGGCGCACATCGCGCGGCGCTATGACCGCGATTATGGCCATTTCACTACGCGGCAGAATATCCAGTATAATTGGGTAAAGCTGTCGGATGCGCCCGACATCCTCGCCGATCTGGCGAGCGTAGAGATGCATGCGATCCAGACCAGCGGCAATTGCATCCGCAACATTTCTGCCGATCAGTTCGCGGGCGCATCAGCCGATGAAGTGACCGACCCACGGCCATGGGCAGAGCTGCTCCGGCAATGGTCGAGCTTTCACCCTGAATTCAGCTATCTGCCGCGCAAGTTCAAAATTGCGGTCATTGCGAGTGAACAAGACCGTGCGGCAATGCGGCTCCACGACATCGGTATCCGTATCGTTGAACGCGATAGCGAGCTGGGCGGCGAGCTTGGTGCGCAAATCTATGTCGGTGGCGGGATGGGGCGCACCCCGATGATCGCGCCGCTTATCCGCGAGTTTGTGCCGCTGTCCGACCTACTCAGCTTTGTCGAGGCCTGCCTTCGCGTCTATAATCGCTATGGTCGGCGTGACAATATCTACAAGGCGCGGATCAAGATATTGATCCACGAGCTGGGCGCGGAGGAGTTTGCGCGTCAAGTCGAGGCGGAGTTCGCCCAAGTCAAAACGCTGGGCATCGACCCGCCGGTGGCAGAGTTTGAGCGGGTTGCAGCGCAATTTGCTCTTCCTGAACCCATCCAAACAGCACTTCGTCATTCTCGCGAAAGCGGGAACCCAACTCCAGACAGTGATGTTTTGACAGGGCTGGAGCTGGACCCCCGCTTTCGAGGGGGTGACAATTGGGGTGGGTTTACGGCTTGGGTTCGACAAAACACCCACCCCCACAAAGCCCCCGGCCACGCCATCGTCACCATCAGCCTGAAGCCCGTTGGCGGCATTCCGGGCGACGCATCCTCCGCACAAATCGACGCGATGGCCGAGCTCGCGCTGCGCTATAGTCATGACGAGCTGCGCGTCACCCACAGCCAGAACATCGTTTTTCCGCATGTCGCGGTTACCGACCTGCGCGCCGTCTATGATGCGCTGGTCAAAGCGGGCCTGGCATCCGCAAATATTGACCTGATCACCGACATCATCGCCTGCCCCGGGCTCGATTATTGCAGCCTCGCCAATGCTCGCTCGATTCCGGTGGCGCAAAAAATTGCGGCACGCTTTGCCGATGGCGCGCGCCAACGCGACCTCGGCGAGCTTAAGCTCAAAATATCGGGCTGCATCAACGCCTGCGGCCATCACCATGCCGGGCACATCGGCATCCTCGGCGTTGATCGCAAGGGCACCGAGAATTACCAGCTCAGTCTCGGTGGATCGGGCGCAGAAGACGTCAGCCTCGCCAAAATCACCGGCCCCGGGTTTGACGAGGATGGCATTGTCGATGCCGTTGAGCGAGTCACCGACCGCTACCTTGCGCTACGAGAGGGCGGCGAACGCTTTCTCGATACCTATCGCCGCGTCGGCATGGATCCTTTCAAGGAGGTAATCTATGGGTGAACATCTGCCCACCCTCGATGCCTTCCTGACGCTGGGCGCCGCCCGCACAGTGCGGCTTGAGCCAGCCGATGATGCGCGCGCGCTTCTGCTCCATCTGGACCGCCTTAACCTGGTCGAAATCGCCTTTCCGGCCTTTCGCGATGGGCGCGGATATTCATCAGCACGCATATTACGCCAAGCTGGCTATACCGGTCCCTTACGCGCGGCTGGAGATATATTGCTCGATCAGATCGTCTATATGAAGCGCTGCGGCTTTGATACTTTCGCCCCCGATGCGCCGCTTGATGCCGAGGCAGTGAAGCGTGCACTCAACCGCTATGATGCTGTCTATCAACGCGCCGCCGATGACGCGATCCCTGTATGGCAGCTGCGCCATGGCTGAGGCCCGCGTCCGCGACCGCATCAACATTGGTCCGCGCTATAGCGAAGCCGATGCCATCCGCCTCAACCAAATGTTTCGCGGGCGCAGCACAGGCGAAATGCTCGACGAGCTGATCAGCCAATCAATGCTGGGCGACGCCGCCATCGTCTCCAGCTTTGGCGCGGAAAGCGCGGTGCTGCTCCACCTGCTCGGCAGTATCGAGCCAGGCATAGCGGTCATCTTTCTCGACACCGGCAAGCATTTCCCCGAGACATTGACCTATCGCGATACGCTGATCGCCGCGATCGGCCTTACCAATGTCATCAACGTCACACCCGACCCCACCCTGCTGGCCAGCCACGACGCCACCGATCTGCGCTGGTCATACGACCCCGATGGTTGCTGCGACATCCGCAAGGTGCAGCCGCTGGCGCGCGCCCTCGCGCCCTTCGACGCCCAATATACGGGGCGTAAAGCGTTCCAATCCGCCACCAGAAGCGGCCTGCCGCGGTTTGAGGTGGAGGGTGGGCGGCTCAAGGTCAATCCGCTCGCCGATTGGGACAAGGCCGCCATCAACGCTTACATGACCGAACATGCCTTGCCCGTGCACCCGCTGGTGGCGGGGGGCTACCCCTCGATTGGCTGCGCGCCGTGCACATCGCGCGTCCGCCCTGGCGAAGACCCGCGTGCGGGGCGCTGGCGCGGTTGGGAAAAAACCGAATGCGGGTTGCACGGCGAAGTCACCCCGCTCCCACTCAACCCCGATGGCAGCGAAGATCCAATTTTCTAGGGCGAGTTTGCGGTCGGTCCAGGCTGTGTTATGGGGGGGGCTCAAATTAGGAGCCTCTCATGATCCGCCGTTTCATCGCTTTCACGCTCAGCGCCGCCATCTTGGCCACCGCCCCCGTTTCTAGCGCAAGCGCTACCCTGGCATCGGGCGCCCGCGCACCGATGTTCACCCTACCCGCAGCACAAGGCGGGCGGCGCCTGACCATCAACCTGCAACGGTTGCTGCGTAGTGGCCCGGTGGTCATCTATTTCTTTCCGCGCGCCTTTACCGAAGGATGCACCATCGAAAGCCGCGCCTTTGCCGAGGCGGTGCCGCTGTTTCGCCGCGCGCGCACGAATGTGATCGGCATTTCTGGTGATGACATCGAAACATTGGGGCGTTTCTCAACCGAGGCATGCCGCGCGACATTCCCCATGGTATCTGCCAATGCCGATTTGATGGCGCAATATGAGGTCGCTCTGCGTCCCGGCGTATCCAACCGCACCAGCTATATCATCACTATGAATGGCACGATTGCACAGGTGCACAACGACATGAACCCCAATGACCATGTCCGCACGATGCTGGCCGCTGCGCGCGCTCTTGATGATGCGCGCCGGGATTAACATTTCACACAGTGCACCTCTTACATTATCTGCATTAACTGGCCCGCTATTTGGAGAACATATCTGTGCTGATTGGGATTGATTTGGGCACGACAAATAGCGCCGTGGCCATTTGGAAGGACGGCGCTTCGCAGCTCATCCCTAACAGCCTTGGTGATTTTCTTACTCCCTCTGCCGTCAGCATCAGCGATGATGGCGATATACTGGTCGGCATGGCTGCGCGCGAACGCCAGTCAACACACCCCCGTGCGACCGCCACCGCATTCAAACGCATCATGGGCACAGCACAAGAGGTGAAGCTCGGCAAGCGCAAGTTCCGCGCCGAAGAATTGTCAGCGCTGGTGCTGGCCAGCCTGAAGGCCGATGCGGAAGCCGCAACCGGAGAACAGGTCAGCGGGGCGATCATTACCGTCCCCGCTTATTTCAATGATCGGCAACGCAAAGCAACGCGAAGGGCGGGGCAACTTGCCGGCCTCGACGTCCGCCGCTTGCTCAACGAACCGACCGCCGCCGCGTTGGCATATGGTATTAATGACCGCGAAGACCGAGAGCCATTTCTTGTATTTGACCTTGGCGGCGGGACATTCGACGTCTCCATTGTCGAAGTTTTTGACGAGATCGTCGAGGTGCGGGCTTCATCGGGCGACAATCGACTTGGCGGAGAGGATTTTAACGACGTTCTCGTCGACATTGCCCGCAACCGCATAGACATTGCCGCACTGTCCAGCCGTGAGGATGCCGTTCTGGTTGCAGAGCGGCTGCGGCAGGCAGCAGAAATTGCCCGGCGAGCGCTGAGTGACAGCGATACTGCAACCATGCGGTTCGTCACCGGTGGTCAGGAGCAGGCGGTTGAGATTTCCAGTACCCAGTTCGAAGAGGCGGCAAAGGATTTGCTGACCCGGCTGCGCGATCCGGTGCTGCGCTCGCTCAGGGATTGCGACATCCGTTCCGATATGCTGAGCGAGATTGTGCTGGTCGGCGGTGGCACTAGGATGCCGATAGTGCGGCGCGCCATCACCCGCATGTTTGGCCGTTTTCCGCATGGCAGCATTCATCCCGATCACGCCATTGCGCTGGGCGCAGCGGTCCAAGCGGGGCTAGTTTCGCGCGATGCCGCACTCGATGAGGTGCGCCTGACGGATGTCTGCCCCTTTACGTTGGGCGTTGATTGCGGCCAACGCGACCAGCACGGCAACCTTCATGTCGGCCTTTTCTCACCGATCATAGACCGCAATACGCCGATCCCCGTCAGCCGCGTTGCGCCGTTTTCGACACTGGGCGATAATCAACGCCACGTTGACCTTACGGTCTATCAAGGTGATAGCGCGCTTGGTCGAGGGCAATGTCAAGCTTGGCAAAGTCACTGTCCCCGTCCCACCTCGCCCGGCTGGCCATGTTCAGATCAATGTGCGTTTCAGCTATGACAGTTCGGGCCTGCTCGAAGTCGATGTCGAGGTGCCAGAAACCGGCGCAAGGCGTAATCTGGTGATTGTTGACGAAGAAGACAGTATCGATGCCAAAGAATTGGAAACAAGGCGCAAAGCCCTAGCCAAGTTGAAAATTCACCCGCGCGATGACGACGCCAATATGGCGGTGATGGCGCGGGCACAGCGCTGTTACGAATCCTATATCGGTGAACGCCGCGAGCTTGTCGGCATGTGGATATTGGCATTTGAATCCGCGCTCGACAAACAGGAACCGCGCGCAATAATCGAGGCACGAGAGGCGCTGATCGCAGGCCTCGATGAGCTTGATGGCGAGCGATATTTGTAATGGCGCGGTTCCCCTGGTCCGCGCTCGGACTCACCCCATCCGCAACCGCTCAAGACGTGCGCCGCGCTTATGCCCAGCGGCTACGTGCTATCGATCCTGACAGTGACCCGCAAGCCTTTGCAAAATTGCGACAGGCGCGGGATCGGGCGCTCGGCACGATCCGCGCACGCAACGCGGCTGAAGAGGATAACGCCGACAGCGCCAAGGATGACCTGATTGACGCGCAAGCATCGCTGTCGATCAAACTGCCGCCGCCTAGCGATGATGCGTTGATACCCAGCAGTCACAGCGCGGATGCCTCCGTCATCCCGCCTGTATATTCGCCGCATGCCGCGCCGCGCATCGACAGCGGCGATGGGGAGCGCGGCAGCGGCAACGTGACCGCAAACGGCGATAGCCTCCGTCAGGATATGGCCGCCCATCAGGAAACGCTAATGGCAATCTTGCTCGACGGCGACCCCGAAATGCGCTTGACGGACGATGAACAGGCGCGCGTTAGCGGCGCGCTCAATCTGGTGTTCGCCAACCCGATGATGCACGCCATCGATACCGCAGCCGATATGGAAAATTGGCTGGCGCATGTTTTCGCGCAATCAACGCCGCGCTCACACCCCTTTGCACAGCGGCTTGCCGACCAGTTCAATTGGAGGCAGGAGGCGGGAACCATCAATCAGGCCCCGGCTGTCCGCTGGCTGACCGAACGTGCGCTGGCGTTCGATTTTCGAGACCGCGTTACCCAGCCGAGCAACAAGGGCTACGGCGCGTGGATCGAGCTGACCACCCCGGCCGATGATTATTCCAAGCGGGGCCGGGCAAAGATGGTGCCGGAACTGCTCTCGGCCATTCGCAGGGACCACCCGGTGTTGGAGCATGAACTTGACTGGTTTCGGGTGTCGCTATGGGACAGGGGAGGTTCGTCAGGATCAAGCGGAGGCTCTGGCTTTAGCTGGTGGCAAATCGCCATCGGTATTTTCGTCGCTCTGCAGATACTCGGCGCGCTGGGTCGTGGTGTGGAGCCAACGACTGATCAACAGCAAGTCGCGCAGGTTCAACGCGCCGAATTCGACGATCCCGTGCGCCGCCGCGTCGCAATGGACGATGCGCTGCGCGCCATGGGCGGCGAGGATTTGACGATAACAAGCGTAGAAATCCGCCGACCTGCGATCATCGCCGCGTTCAATCGCAGGCTCGATGAACTCAAACTGATACTCCCCAATCTTGAAGCCGCGGAACCGCATTTGCGGGCCGTGGTTGGTAATTTTGCGCGCGGCGGCGCGGCCATTGCCGACCATCGTTTTCTGGTCGAATACCGCCAATCGCAAAGCGCCATCCTGAGGCGATTGTCGGCATCGAATCCGCAAAAATGTAGCTTCTTCATATATGATGGGTCCGCTAACCTGTCGTCACTTCTACCCTATGACCTCATTTCATCGTGGCAACGCTTGACTGCCCAGTTGATTATGCTCGATGGCGGCGAAGAACGCATCCCTCCGCCCGCCCGAGAGATAGTCATTCCGTCCGCAACGCTCGAACATGCCGCCCTGTTAGCCAATATGTCGGTAGCGGACTTGCGGAGCGCCTTTGCTGGCGATGGCAGCCCTCAAAACCGATGTGCGGCGACTGCCGCAATTCTCAATGCGGCAACGATTGAGCCACAAAGCCCAGCATTGCTAGAGCTTTTGCGAGCGCTCTAACCCGCGCGTTTCACCAGCGCGCTGCGTTCGCATTGGCACACCATGTCGCCGTGTTGGTTGATCGCGCGGTGGGCAAAGGTGACGATGCCCGCGTCGCCGCGCGACTTGCTGTCGCGCAACCCGATCACCTCACTCGTCGCGCGGAGCGTATCGCCGATGAACACCGGCTTTGGCATGACCAATTTGTCATAACCCAAGTTCGCAACCAGCGTGCCGAGCGTGGTGTCGCCCACCGATAGCCCGACCATCAGGCTGAAGGTGAAGGTGCCGTTGACGAGGATCTGCCCAAACTCCGACGCCCGCGCCGCCTCGGCGTCGATGTGCAGCGGTTGTGGGTTGTGCGTCATCACTGACCACAACAGATTGTCGGTCTCGGTCACCGTGCGGCGGATGGCGTGCTCCATCGCATCGCCGATCGTCCATTGGTCGAAAGTTTTGCCTGCCATTATCCCTCCTATCCCTCTCCCCGTGCGGGAGAGGGTTGCGCAGACTTGGTGACCTGTCACCTAGTCATAGCTGGGTGAGGGGTTGTGCCCTGTCGACACGGAAGAACCCCTCATCCAACTCCGCCTAATCGCTGTGGCGATAAGGCTTCCTATCCTTCTCCCGCAAGGGGAGAAGGGCTAAACGTCCACCGCCGCAATTCGCACCAACAACGCCTCAACCTGCACCTGCGCGCCCAGCGCCGCATTCAGCTCCGCCACAGTCCCGTCAAACGGCGCGCTCAGCGAATGCTCCATCTTCATCGCCTCCAGCGTGAGGAGCTTCTGCCCCTTGGTCACTGCATCGCCCAAAGCGACCTCGACCGCGATGATCCGCCCCGGCATCGGCGAGAGGATAGTGCCGTCGTGGGCGTGAGCGTGGGTCGAGCCGCGCGCGCGCCGCAGCAATACACCAAAACTTCGCCCTTCGAGCGTTACCAGCGCTCCCGCATCGCCAATAGTTGATGCATAGACGTCATCATATGGCTCATTGTCAGCTTCCACTGTGAATGGCTCACTATCGACCTCTACATAGACAGTGCGGTTGGTATTCGCGTTCAAACGAAAGCCGACTGGTGAAACCGGATGCGCGTCCGAATAGCGTTCGATAATGATCTGCGCCGCCTGACGTAGCAACAGCGCGCTGGGCACGTCAGGAAGAACAAGTTCATCATGATGCTCAGCAATGAACCCCGTGGTTACATCGCCAGATCGAAATGTTCCATGGTTCAGAGCATTAAAAAGGAATGCGGCGTTTGTTTTGACTGGCCAAACCGCCAGCCCCTCCAACTTCTGCCGTAACAATGCGATTGCGTTTTCGCGACAATCGGATTCGACAATTATCTTGGCAATCATCGGGTCGTAAAACGGGCTGATGTCCGACCCTTGTTCTACCCCAGTTTCGACTCGGACATAATCCTCAGGGAAATAGCAACGCTCCAACCGCCCCACACTCGGCAGAAACCCCTTGGCCGGATCCTCGGCATAGAGCCGCGCCTCCATCGCCCAGCCGTTGATGCATAGCTCATCCTGCTTCAGCGGCAGCGGCTCCCCGCTCGCGACGCGCAATTGCCATTCGACGAGGTCAACCCCGGTGATCTCCTCGGTCACCGGATGCTCCACCTGCAACCGCGTGTTCATTTCCATGAACCAGATGCGGTCGGCACGCAGGCCTTCTGAGGCGTCGGCGATGAACTCGATCGTGCCGGCGCCGACATAATCGACCGCCTTCGCCGCCTTCACCGCCGCCGCGCACAGTTGCTCGCGGGTCGCTTCGTCCATCCCCGGCGCGGGAGCTTCCTCGATCACCTTCTGGTGCCGCCGCTGGAGCGAGCAATCGCGTTCAAACAGGTGGACGATATTGCCGTGCGTGTCGCCGAATATCTGCACCTCGATATGGCGCGGCCGCTGGATATATTTCTCGATCAGCACATGCGCATTGCCGAACGAGGCAGTGGCCTCTCGCTGGCACGAGGCGAGCGCGTCGGCGAAGTCGGCTTCCCGCTCCACCAGCCGCATCCCCTTGCCGCCGCCGCCCGCAACGGCCTTGATAAGCACGGGAAAACCAATGGTTTCCGCCTCCTTCGCCAAAAAGTCCGGGTCTTGGTTATCGCCCATATAGCCGGGGGTGACGGGCACGCCTGCGGCGGCCATCAGCGTCTTGGCCGCATCTTTCAGCCCCATCGCGGTGATGCTGGCGGGCGCTGGCCCGACCCAGATCAGCCCGGCGTCAATCACAGCTTGCGCAAACGCGGCATTCTCCGACAGGAAGCCATAGCCCGGATGGATCGCCTCCGCGCCTGTGCTTAGCGCGGCGGCGATGATCTTCTCACCCACCAGATAGCTCTCGCGCGCCGGAGACGCCCCGATATGCACCGCCTCATCCGCCTGCCGCACATGCAGCGCCTTGGCATCGGCGTCCGAATAGACCGCAACGGTGCGAATGCCCATCGCGCGCGCGGTGCGGATGATCCGGCAGGCAATTTCGCCGCGATTGGCGATGAGGAGGGAATTAAGCACGGCCATTTCCTTCATCGTCACCCTGAACTCGTTTCAGGGTCCATGGGTTGATGGTTCCACAGGTGCCGCGTTCAAGGCGAGGGCTGACCATGGATGCTGAAACAAGTTCAGCATGACGGAGTTGGGCGGCGATGAGGAGGGAGGTGATCATAGAACGACACTCATCAAAAGAAGACCACTCTCACGACCCAAACGATAAGTCCGGCTGCGCCGCTAAGAATCGCTAAGTTTCCCCAAGTTGCACCGACAGCAAACATCACATCTCGCGCCTTCTCTTCGGTCGTCTGCCGCGAGACCACCAGAAAGCCAAATAGAAACCCGATTAGGAATCCGGCCGATGCGCCGATGGCAGCGAACCAGATCACGCTCCGTCCTAACGCAAGACCCCAAACCAAGCCTGCGGCTGCGAAGTATGCGATCATGTGAAGCACAGCCCAGAGGCCCGCGCCTCTCGCACGATCCGGCGAAATAGGCGTTCGCATTTCCAAGCGGAGAGATTTCTGAAACTCTGAGAATGAGTCGGCGATGACCGTATGGCGATCAAACTCTTCAATATTCGTGTTCTTATGAGTCGAGACGTGCACACCAACCTTCCCAAGTGACTCCGGGCGCAAATCGATCGTTAGAACATTGCCGGAATAGTCTGCCGCCATCGCCTGCACGCTGTATTTTGAATCCCACTCATCGGGGCCAAAGAAAATCACCGGCTCAAACGAAAAGTCCGAAATACTGAACACAAGATGTTGGAAAGTGTCGACATGCACGACACCGCCTCCACCAGTCGCTTCGAGAAAGCCACGATAGTCATCGGGAAGTTGGAAGCCTAACGACACCTTTGATGCTAATACACGCTCGTCAACCGTACTGCGTTCTCGGTCTCTGACAAGCTCAACCAGCTGCTCAGTTCTCATCGTGCCCCCCTCACATCCTAAACACCCCGAACCGGGATGCCTCCTCCTCGACCGGCGCGTTCAGCGCCGCCGCGAACGCCAGCCCCAGCACATCGCGCGTCTGCGCCGGATCGATAATCCCATCGTCCCACAGCCGCGCGGTGGCGTAGTATGGGTTGCCCTCGTCCTCATATTTCTGGCGGATCGGCGCCTTGAACGCTTCGGCCTCGCGCTCGTCCCATTTTTCCGCATCGCGGTGGACGGTCGCCAGCACGCTAGCCGCCTGTTCGCCGCCCATCACCGAAATCCGCGCATTGGGCCAGGTGAACAGGAAGCGTGGGCTATAGGCCCGCCCGCACATGCCGTAATTGCCCGCGCCAAAGCTGCCGCCGATCAGCACAGTGATTTTGGGAACGCTCGCGGTGGCGACGGCAGTGACGAGTTTTGCGCCGTGCTTGGCGATGCCCTCCGCCTCATATTTGCCGCCGACCATGAAGCCGCTGATATTCTGCAGGAACAGCAAGGGTATCCGC
>JBEBJX010000031.1:0-21306 GCA_040079655.1 Sphingopyxis sp.
ATTTGGAGCGGGTGAAGGGAATCGAACCCTCGTCACTTGCTTGGGAAGCAAAAGCTCTACCATTGAGCTACACCCGCCCGCATCCTAAGAGCAGGTCGCTTGCCACAATCCACTGGCTGTGGTCAATGTCCATTGCCCGATTTAAGAGGATTACCGATGATTTGCCGTTTCTTGCTATGCGCCGCCCTTTTGTTCGCTCCGCTGGCCGCGTCGGCGCAAGAGGCGCTCGCCCTTGGCGCACCGTTCAGCGACCATATGGTTTTGCAGCAAGGTCGGGCCATAGCCGTGTGGGGGACGGGGCGATCCGGCGACCGGGTTGATGTGGCGTTGGGGGAAGCGGTGGCCAGCGCGATTGTGGGCGCTGACGGAAACTGGCGGGCCGAATTGTCGGCCATGTCCGCGCAGCATGGGCTCACGATGCGGGTGCGTGCGGCGTCGGGTAGCGCAATAACCGTAAATGACGTTGCAGTTGGCGATGTCTGGCTGTGCTCTGGGCAATCGAACATGGAGTTTGAGGTTGCTCAGGCGACCAATGCCGATAGTGAGCTGGCGAATAGCAGCGATGCCGATTTGCGCCTGTTGCTGGTCCCACGCGGACGTTCGCATCAGCCGCAAAGCCAGTTTTCCAACCCTGCGCACTGGGCCTCATCGGACGCACAAAGCGCCGCACATTTTTCCGCCGCTTGCTATCATTTGGGGCGTGAATTGCGCGCACGTCTGCACATTCCGATCGGCCTGATCGCGGCATCGTGGGGCGGCTCGCGGATCGAGGACTGGCTCAGCCGCAGACGGTTGATGGCGCTTGGCGGTTACGAAGCCGATCTGGCGGCGCTCGATGCGCATCAGCGCGACCCAGCCGCTGCGGATGTTGTGGCGCTACTGCGTTTGGAAAGTTGGATTACCAGAAACGCCCCGCCTGCGGATGCCGCGCGCTTTGCGGGCGGTCCGGCGCGCGGGACCTGGGAACAATGGGGAGAGGCGGCGCTGGCGAGTTTTGACGGTGTTGCGCGCTACACTGCGACCATCACCATGACCCGCGCACAAGCCGCAGCTGCGCGCACGCTGGCGCTTGGCACTATCGACGACATTGATGTAACACAGGTCAATGGCCAGCTTGTCGGCATGACGACAGGCTGGAATGTCCCTCGGAATTATACGCTTTCCCCGGGAGCGCTGCATGCCGGGGTCAACAGCATCAGCGTTACCGTGCTCGACACCGGCGGCGGCGGCGGGCTTTATGGCAATGGCCCGCGCGGCATTATTCTGGCCGATGGATCCATCGTTGCGCTCAATGCGGGCTGGGGGCTTGATGTCGGCGCATCAATCGAAGAATCCGGCCCGCCACCGATCGCGCCATGGGCGAATGGCGAGGGGCTGGCGACCCTCGATCAGGCGATGATCGCACCGCTCGGAAACTATGCAGTCGCGGGCTATGCCTGGTATCAGGGCGAGAGCAACGCGGCGCGCGCGGCGCTTTACCCCGCCCAACTCTCGGCGCTGATTGCCGATTGGCGTGCGCGTTTCGGCGGGTCGCGCTTTCTGGTGGTAGGGCTCGCCAGCTTTGGCCGGATGGCAGACGCGCCGCGCCGCTCGCACTGGGCAGAATTGCGCGAGGCACAGCGGCGGGTAGCGCACGATATGCCTGATGTCGCGCTGGTGCCGGCCATCGACATTGGCGATGTCTATGACATTCACCCGACCAACAAGCGCGAGGTCGGTCGGCGGCTCGCGCTCGCAGCGGTTGCGGCAGTGCCCCCAACGGCCCCCAACCCCCTAGCGCGGCGCGTAGCCGATGGTGTGGAGCTCCATTTTGCTCAATCCTATCGCTTGCTGGGCGGCGTTACATCGCCAACCGGGCTGGAGGCATGCGACAAGGCTGGGCAATGCCGCTTTGTTACTGCGCGGCTCGTTGCACCCGACAGATTGCTGGTGGCGGTTTCGCCTGATGACAGTGAATTACGCTATTTGTGGGCAGATAGCGCGCTCGTTAGCTTGTTCGATGCGCGAGGGATTCCTCTGCCGCCATTTCGCATTGCAATGACACCTTAGGTCACCGACTCATCAATTTCATCCAGATTCTGGCAGCGGCGAGTTTGATGAGCGCGAGATAGGATTGAGGATGTTTTTCGGAGCCTGTGCGCGTGAAGGGCGCGCTAGTGTTTGATCGTTCTGATGACCCTCGCGGCGCCCACGAATATCCGCCCATGCGAGCCACTCAATCTGCAATCAACGCGATGAGAATATAGGCTATGACAGGCAGCCCAAAGGCGAGGGTGGCCACCACCCAGCTCAGGCGGACGAGCATAGGGTCTATATTAAAACTGTTGGCGATCCCTGCGCAAACGCCAAATATCTTTCGCCTGCCACGACCCAGTTGAAAACTGCGGTTCATCACTCTTCTCCTAACTTGGCGGTTGCGGGTATTAGGCGACGGCGATGACAGCCGAAGACAGGGCTGGCGTGGCCGTGGCGGCAAACAACATTGTCGTTGAGAAAAGGGCAACGGCTGTGGCTGCGGCATAGCTGGAAGCGGCGCGAAAATCGAAATTAAACATGATTATTCTCCTTTGGGTTCATTCAGTCCGGACAATCACCGGCATGTCGGATGATATGCACGCGCTATGCCAATTTGGTTTTTCAGCAGAAAATAAGGGTTTTTGGTGCCATCACTGTTCAGAAATATGTGATATTATCTATATTATGGTGATAAATACCTATAGATCGCAATATATCCGGTCATCACTTGACGCCCCCCTCACATGCTGACGCGGCGTTAAACAGGGTGTGGCCGCCGGACGGCTCGGGAATTGCAGAATATGGAGAGGAAATTGAGAGGATAGAGTCTCTTTTGATTCAATGCGAAACAGGCTCTAAGAGGCGCTATGCATATCTCGCGCCTGGCTATGACCGATTTCCGCAATCATGCCTCTACCCAGCTGACCCCAGGCAAGGGCTTGAACATTCTGGTTGGGCCCAATGGCGCGGGAAAAACCAACATATTAGAGGCGGTGTCCTTGCTGTCGCCTGGGCGCGGACTGCGCGGCGCATCAACAACGGAAATGTCACGCGACGGATCGGGCAAGGCTTTTACGGTTGCCGCGCATTGCAATGGCGATGATCCTGCTGCGGCTGAAATCGTCATCGGCACAGCCGCGCGGCGCGAAGCGATGGGGCGACGACAGGTTAGGGTCAATGCTGTTGATGTCTCGGCGACATCGCTTGGCGAGTGGCTTTCCGTCCTATGGCTGACCCCGGCGATGGACCGTTTATTTGTTGAGGCGGCAAGCCAGCGCCGCAAATTCCTTGATCGCCTGACATTGGCGCTTGTGCCCGGCCACGCCCATCACAGCAGCCGATATGAAGCGGCCATGCGCTCGCGCACGCGGCTGCTCATATCCGATGCCCCCGCCGACCCGCAGTGGCTTGATGCATTAGAGGCGCAAATGGCCGAGCATGGGGAGGCTATCGACGCCGCGCGTCACGCGCTTATTCGCCAATTGACTGCGGTGTTGGCGATGGAGCGGCCAGGCCCTTTTGCGGTTCCGCGCCTGGGCCTGATCGATAGTAGCGGGGCAAAGGCCAGCCTTTGGGCGGCGGAGGCTTTGCGCGCGGCTTTGCTCCGATCGCGGCATATAGACGCCGTTGCGGGGCGGGCGCTAGTCGGGCCGCATCGGGTGGATATGGCGGTCGCGCACGTTGAAAAAGACCAGCCCGCGGGCCGCTGCTCTACGGGCGAGCAGAAAGCGATGCTGCTCTCGATAGTGTTGGCGCATGGTGACCTGGTGGCGACGCAGCGCGGGGCGAGACCGGTCCTGCTGCTCGATGAGCTGGCGGCGCACCTAGACCCAGAGAGGCGCGCGGCGCTGTTCGCGCGGTTGGCTGCCACAGGTGGGCAAGTGTGGATGACCGGCACCGAAATAACGCTGTTTGATGCCGCGCCAGATGATGCGGCGCGCTGGCTCATCGAGGCGGGGGGCGTGCCGCAGGAGATTTAATTGCGATTTATTCGCATTAGCCTTGACAGTAAGAATGATTCGCAATAGTGCGCCTCCATCATCACTGGAGGCTCTATGTTCGCGTCACTTCGTTGCACATTTACCATCGTCACACCATCGACAGCGGTCATCGCGCTTGCGCTCTATTCAGGCGCTGCGCAGGCCAGCGAGGCGGCGGCGGACGACCAACGCGGTGACATCATCGTCACTGGGCGCGACGATGGCTACCGCACCGTGACGACAACCAGCGGGACCAAGACCGACACGCCGATCCTCGATGTGCCGCAATCGATCGCGGTGGTGACGGCCGATCAGATCGCCGACCAGCAAATCCGCTCGATGGCCGATCTGGTGCGGTTGACTCCTGGCCTGATCGCCGGGCAGGGCGAGGGCAACCGTGATCAGGTGACGATCCGCGGCAATAATTCGACTGCCGATTTCTTTCTCGATGGCCTGCGCGATGACGCGCAATATTATCGCAGCTTTTATAATATCGAACGAGTCGAGGTGCATCGCGGCCCCAATGCGATGATTTTTGGCCGCGGCGGCGGCGGCGGCCTGATCAACCGGATCACCAAGAGCGCGGCAGCGGGCGAGAGCCGCTATGCGGCAACACTTTCCGCCGACAGTTTCGGCAGCTTTTACGGTGCGGCCGACGTCAACCAGCCGCTCGGCAATGCGGCGGCACTTCGCGTCAACGCATTTTACGAGGCGCTCAATAATCACCGTACCGCTTTTGACGGCGCGCGCACCGCGATCAATCCGGTGGCCGGCGTTGCGCTTGGCGACACGGTGCGGCTCCAGCTTGGCTATGAATATGTTCATGATGACCGCACGTCGGACCGCGGCATCCCATCGGCCTTTGTCGGTAGCATCACCGCCCCCGCCGGTCCGCTCAGCGGATTTCGCGATACGTTTTTCGGCTCGCCTGACCTCAACCGTTCGCGCGTCGACGCGCATATCGTCACTTTCCGCAGCGAGGCGGATTTTGGCGATACGCTGACACTGAGCGCGCAGGCGCTCCTGAGCGATTATGACAAAATCTACACCAATGTCTTTGCGGTAACGGCGGCCCGCACAGCCACCAGCGGCGCATTGGCCGGGCAGCCAGTGGTTGGCATCGAGGCTTACCGCGACCCGACCACGCGCACGAGCGCGATTGGCCAGATCAACGCCACGTGGCGCGTCAACACGGGCGGCATCGCGCATCTTATCCTGATGGGCGGCGAAGTGACTAGCCAGAATACGCGTAATGAGCGGGTCAACGGATTTTTCAGCCCAAGCGCTTTTACATCGCCCAACCGCCGCGTTGATGTGCTGCTTGCCGATCCACTGGCGATACCCGCCATCACCTTTGTCGCGGGCGCTGCGGGCAATGGCAACCGCGCCAGTGCCACCACGCTCGATCAGGTGTCGCTCTACGTTCAGGATCAGATCAGCCTGTCCGATCATGTCGATGTGATCGCGGGGCTGCGCTATGATCGGCTTAGCTTGGCGGCGACCAACCTGTTCACGGATCAGCGCTTTGCCCGCATCGATCATCTGTGGTCGCCGCGCGTTGGCCTAGTGGTCAAACCTGCGGAAAATGCGTCGCTCTATGCCAGCTACACACGCTCATACCTGCCGCAATCGGGCGATCAGTTCACCAGCCTCGACGTGACCAGTGCATCGTTGGAGCCTGAAACATTCGACAATGTCGAGATCGGCGCCAAATGGGATATCCGCCCCAATCTGACCGTTACCGTTGCTATATTCCGGCTCGACCGCGCCAACACGCGCTCACCCGGCGCGGTTGCGGGAACAGTGGCGCAGATTGGGCAGCAGCGCAGCCATGGTGTCGAAGTGGGGTTTGTTGGGCAGGTCACCCGCCAGTGGCAGGTGGCGCTGGGCTATGCGCATATCGACGGCGAAATCACCACAACCACATCGTCAGCGCCCGCTGGTCGTAGACTGGCGCAAGTTCCGCGCGATCAGGTGACATTGTGGAATCGGTATCAGGCAAGCGAGAAATTGGCGGTCGGACTTGGCCTCTATCACCAGTCGAGCCAGTTCGCCTCAATCAGCAACGCGACGCGCCTGCCCGGCTATATGCGGATCGATGGCGCAGTCTATTTTGACGTGAGTGATACGATTTCGGCGCAAGTCAATGTCGAGAATATCCTGGGTGCGCGCACATTCCCTGCGGCGCATAACGACAATAATATTGCGACCGGCGCGCCGCGCAGCGCGCGCTTCACGCTCAATGTTCAATATTAGATGCTCGGCCTAAAGCAGGCCGTACACCAAATCCTGTGGGCGGCACAGGCGCGCACCCCGATCAGTCCACACAAACGGGCGCTCGACATAGGCGGGGTTGGCGGTCATGGCATCGAGGATCGCGCTTCCCGATGCCGTGTCCAGCCCGCGTTCTTCGGCGTCGGTGCCACGCAGACGCAGCGCCTCGCGTGGGGTCATCCCGGCTGCGGCAATGAGCTGGGCGATTTCGCTGCGGGTATAGGGTTGCTCGAGATAGCGGATGACGGTGAGGTCTAATGCAACCACATTTTCCAGTATTTCCAATGTCTTGCGTGATGTTCCGCAGTCTGGGTTGTGCCAAATAGTCGCTCTCACAAAACCTCCTCCATTGCGCTAATAGCTTGCCGATGCCGTTTCATAGCCGGCGGCAACCGCTTCGCTATGCCGTTTCATAGCCGGCGGCAACCGCTTCGCTATGCCGCTTGGCATTGTGGACATAATGAGCAACACCCATCCGCATTTCCAGGATTGCACCCTCGGTTAAATCACGCATTTTGGCGGCGGGGCGCCCGCCCCACAACTCTCTGCTGGCGATGTGCTTGCCCTGTGTCAGCATCGCGCCTGCGGCCAGCATCGCATCACCTTCGATCATACAAGCGTTCATCACGATGCTCGACAGGCCGACAAAGGCGCGGTCTTGCAGCGTGCAGCCATGCAGCATCACCATGTGGCCAACCAGCACATCGTCGCCGATGAGGGTGGGAAATCCATGGTCGCAGTGGATGATGCTGCCGTCCTGAATATTGGTGCGTGCGCCAATGGTGATGCGGTCAACATCGGCGCGGATCACGCAATTATACCAGATGCTCGCTTCTTCGCCGACTGTGACATCGCCGATGATGACGCACCCTGGCGCGATAAAGGCGCTGTCCGCGATGTGCGGCACCTTGCCACCAAAGGGGATGATAGTGACCCCCCGCCGAGCGTCTGCCTGTGTCATCACGATAGTCGCTCACGAATCCAGCGCACAAAGTCTGGCTCCATCAACAAGGGCATGACCGACGCATAATCGTCGGTCCACAATCGGCCCGGTTGGTTGGGGTCGAGGGCACGCCAATGCCCGCGATCCCCTGGCGCATCGGCGGATGCGGCAACCAGTCGATCGATTGCGCCCTGGCTGCGCGACATTGCGACCCATATCGACCCCGTTCGGGCCAGTGCATAATCTTGTGCATCGGGCATGTCATAGCGCAACATTGCGTGCCACCCGTCCTCGGTCACCAGCGCTTTCAACACAGGCTCAAGGTTGACGAAGCGGTTGGAAATATGGACGAGGACGACACCATTGGGATGGACCGCACGGCCATAAACACCGAAGGCTTCCCTGGTCAAAAGGTGGATCGGTATAGCGTCGGATGAAAAAGCATCGACTGCCAAGAGGTCGAGCGATGCGGGTGCGCGGTCTTGAAGCTTTAACCGTGCGTCGCCGATGATGATCGGCGAATCCGGCGCACATTGCGACAAATAGGTGAAGCGTCCGGTGCTCCGCGCCAGCTGTTCCATGGCCGGATCAATCTCGTAGAAAGTCCAGTCCTGGCCAGGCTGGCGATAACAGCTTAATGTGCCGGTGCCCAGGCCAACAACGCCGATCCGCGCCGCATTGCCATAAAGTCGGTTGGCGCGGTCAAAAGCCAAGCCGACGCCAGAAGTCGGCCCATAATAGCTGGTCCTGGTGCGGCTTAAGCCCGCCCCGAGCAATTGGGTGCCGTGGAGCGTCGTGCCATGCGACAGCGTTCTCTGCCCATCATGCTCGCGCAGCGTATAAACGCCAAAATAGCTTCGTGTCCGGTCTCCGTTGAACGAAATGCTCAGCGTTTCCATGCCGCCAAAGCCAAACAGCAGCGCGCCCAGAGCGGTGATGAAAGCCAGGCGCCAGCCAATCGCCGCAAGCCCGCAAAAGGCAATGATGGCAATAGCAATGAATTGGGGTGTTCCGATTTGCCCGCTCCAATGCTGGCCAAGCCAATAGCCGGTGACAGCGGCAATCAAGCCAAGGGCGAGCGAGATGATACGATGCCATTGATGCGGCATATTCAGATAGTCAGCCCAGGGGATGAGTGGCGGCAGCGGGAGCAATATCGCAGCGGCGACCACCAATATCGGATGTTCATAAACCCAATCGAATGCCATCGGCGCGAACAACGCGCAAAACAAGCCGCCCAATACGCCGCCAACCGCCATCACCAGATAGAAATAGGTCAGCCGATCATTGTCTGGTCGCAAGCTATACAGGCGCGAATGCAGCGACACCGCGACGCAGAACAGCATGATCAGGCTGGTCCCGGCGCTCATCACCAAACCCTCACCACCAGAGAGCATCGCCAGCCCACCAGCGAGCAGCAACATGGCAGGGGCAAGCAGCGTGAAGAAATCGGCGAGCCAGCGCCGCGCCGCAAAGGCGATCGAGAAGCTGAGCAGATAAAGGCCGAGCGGTATCGCCCACATCAGCGGCATCGCCACCATGTCGGTCGTCAAATGGGTGGTGGTCGACAGCATCAGGCCCGATGGCACCGCTGACAGCGCGGTCCACAATGCGATGCGTTTCCAGCCTGGTGGGGGCGATGTCGGGGCAGATGCCTTTGCCATCGCGCCATTGCCGCGCATCACAGTGATTGTGACCAGCCCGCAAGCAAAGACCAGCAATGCCAGAAGCGCATAGATTGCGCTCCATCCCCAGCTTTGCATGGAAACCGACATGTTCGGTTCGACCAGCAGCGGATAGGCGATGAGCCCGCCAAAACTGCCGAGGTTCGACGCGGCATAGAGCGCATAGGGGTTAGCCCCCGGCGCGCTTGTCGCAAACCAGCGCTGCATCAACGGTGCCTGTGCCGACACTGCAAACAGCAGCGGCCCGACGGAGGCGAGCAACAGCACGGGCACAAACAGGAATACGTCATTGTCCGATGGCGCGGCCATATTGGCCAGACCAACGGGCAGGAAAAGCATGGCAAGCACGAGCAGCCCGCCGTGGAGCATCAGTTGCTGGCGCACCGCAAAGCGCCCCAGCCAATGCGCCCAGGCATAGCCGCCCAGCAGCAGCGCCTGATAGACCAGCATCGCGCTGTTCCACACCGCTGGAGCGCCGCCCAGCCGGGGCAGCGCCATCCGCGCCACCATCGGCTGCACCAGAAACAGCAGGAAGGAGCCAACCAGGATGGTCGCGGTGAACAGCCAGCGCGATGTGCCGCTCTTTGTGCCGTTCTGCTCAGATGGCGCGGTTGCTGCGCTGGTCGCTTCGGTCACGTGGTCCATTCCCCTCGGGTGATTTTATAGACTATATGCTGTTGCAGACCTGGCTCGACATGTTGGTTTACATAGTCGAGTGCACGCGCCCGGCTCATCCCCAGTCTTTGCATCAACCCCCACGATGCCGCGTTTGCGGGCACCGTATAGGCATAGATGGTTTCCAGCTGCAAATCAGCGAAGCCATGTGTCAGCGCCGCTTCGGCGGCTTCGCGGGCATAGCCATATCCCCACGCATCTTCGCGCAATCGCCAGCCAATTTCGGTCAACCCATCCACTGGCTCACCGGTCATTTCGGTCACATACAGTCCGCAAAGGCCCAAGAGCCTATTGTCGTCGCGCCGCTCGACGATCCAGAAGCAATAGCCATGGTCCTGCTGGCATGCCTGAAACTTTTCGACCATGCGCTGGTATGAGCCCTCATCGCCGACCCCGCCGAGCCAGCGCATCACCGCTGGCGTATTGAGCGCGGCCATGAACGGCGCAGCGTCGGCCGCGTCCCAAGTGCGCAGCTGCAGCCGCGCCGTTTCGACGATGATTTCAGCCATGGATGAGGCGCGCGGCATGCGCGGCGTGATAGGTCAAGACCCCGGTGCAGCCCGCGCGTTTGAACGCCATCAGCGTTTCCATGACCAGCGCATCGCGCTCCCCCGCGCCCGCTGCCACCGCCGCCTCGATCATCGCATATTCGCCCGACACCTGATAAGCGAACACCGGCACGCCAAAATTGGCGCGCACCGCGGCGACGATGTCGAGATAGGGCAGGCCGGGCTTGACCATCACGCTGTCGGCCCCCTCGGCAATGTCTTGGGCCACTTCGCGTAAGGCCTCTTCGGCATTGCCCGGGTCCATCTGGTAAGAGCGCTTGTCGCCCTTCAGCAGCCCGCGCGAGCCGACCGCATCGCGGAACGGACCATAGAATGCACTGGCATATTTGGCGCTATAGGCCATGATCTGGGTGTTGATGTGGCCGTCCACCTCCAGCGCGCTGCGGATCGCGCCGATGCGGCCGTCCATCATGTCCGACGGGGCGACAATATCTGCGCCGCTGCGTGCCAGCACCACCGCTTGCTCGGCCAGCACCTCGACCGTCGCATCATTGACGACAGTGCCAGCATCATCGACCAGTCCATCTTGCCCGTGGCTGGTATAGGGGTCGAGCGCGACATCGGCGATGACGCCGATGCTATCGCCCAGCGCATCTTTGACGGCGCGGATCGCGGTGCAGGCGAGGTTATCGGGGTTGAGCGCTTCTTCGCCATTGGCGCTGCGCAACGCTGGCGGGGTATTGGGAAAAATGGCGATGGCGGGGATGCCGAGCGAAACGGCCTCGCGTGCGCGCATCACAATGCCGCTCACGCCCCAGCGGCTGACCCCGGGCAGCGAAGCAATCGGTTCTTCAACCTCGCCGCTGGTGACGAACAACGGCCAGATCAGGTCAGCCGCATCGAGGCGATGTTCGCGATAAAGGCTGCGGCTCCAGGCCGAGGCGCGAGTGCGGCGCAGGCGAAGGCTCGGGAAGTGGCTCATAAATCCCCTATTGCCGACCTTGGCAAGCAGGTAAAGAGTTTTGCAAATTATCGGGCTGGGCGAGACGGCGCGGCGCGAGACTGCGCGGCGCGAGAGGGCGCAGGTGTGGGCGCGGCTGTTCGGCGAACAGGTGTTGATGCTGCGCCGGGTGCAATATTAGTCAGTTCGTTAAGCCGCGCGCGAAATGCCGCCAGGTCGCCGCCAGACAATGCCGAGCGCGTGGCAAATCGCACCGATGCCGGATTGACCGGTGCCCCCCCGCGATACATTTCATAGTGAAGATGCGGTCCGGTCGATAATCCCGATGACCCGACATAGCCGATAATCTGCCCGCGCCGCACATGCTGTCCGGCGCTGACGGCGATGCGGCTCATATGGCCATAACCTGTGCCCAGACCGCTGCCATGGTTGATGCGGACATAGCGGCCATAGCCACCCGAATAGCCGGCAACCGCGATGGTGCCGTCGCTGACAGCATAGATGGGGGCGCCGTGGGGTGCGCCAAAATCCATGCCATTATGCATGCGGACATAGCCCAATATCGGGTGTCGCCGCGCGCCAAAGCTCGATGTGATGCGCCCTGCCACGGGTTGCGCCATGCCGCTGCGCTGTTGCCCCACGCCCGATGCCTCGAACCATTGATCGCTACCCTCAACCTTCCACGGTAACATGCGAAGACGCGGGCGCTCGCCGCGCACAAGGCCGGCATAGAGTAATTCGCCGACCTCTGTTTCACCGGTCTCGGCACGGCGATGGGCAACGATAATGTCAAATTGATCGTCTGCGCGAACATCGCGGCTCACCGACAATTGCCCGCCAATCACGCGCAAATAGGATTGGATGGCGCTCGGCGGGGCGCCCGCCGCACGAGCAGAGCGATAGAGGCTGTCACCCACGCGGCCGCGCACGCGCAACGGCGTATCATCCACGGCAATGGCGATACGCTCCATCTCGATCGCGCCATTTTCGCGTGCCAATTCTAGCCTGAGGTCGAGCTTGGCCCGAAAAGCCAGGGTTTCGAGCGGCCGCGCGTCGCTGCGAACAGCGCGGCGGCCTAGCACAATGTCGATCCTCGTGCCTGGCTCAATAGCATCGAGCGCCACGGCGTTGCTGACCATATTGGCAATGCGCCCCGCCTCTGCCGATCCTACGCCGGATCGCTCCAGCAGGCGCGTAAAGCCGTCACCCTGGCCAAGCGTGGCGACAAGTTCGATGCGCGGTCGCTCTGGCGCTATGCTGAGCGGTTGAACAGCATCGGTGGCGGCCATCCGGCGGCCAGTATCTGCGCCCCAGGCCAATGGCGCAATGGTTTGCGCACGGGCTAATTCCCAATCGCGCCCGGCCATGGGGAGCTCGCGTGCCTGAACAGGCGCAATGCCCGACCAGGCGGTTATCGCAATCGCACTCAGGCACAAGAGTGTGACCATCCCGCGCCACCATGTTCGCGTGCCGATATCCTGCCCCAAATCGGGTGCCCACTCGAAATCGCTCAATCGCTCACGCCAGTGGAGGGATGATCCGCCATTATGGATGCTATAGGTCATCGACAAGGCGGAGATGGCCGCATGTGCCGCATCATCATGTGTGTCGGGAGTGACTTTGCGAAACACTGGAATTCCAAACCCCGTTGCGACCGGAAAGCGCAAATAGCGCCGCATTTTCAGCTTTCCCCTAGGCCCAATATGGTTAATGTCAATTTAACACCAACCTGTTGCGGCGGAGATCTGCGGTGGTTTCCCCCAATATTGCGACCAATGGTGTATGGCAGGGTCAAGACCTGGCCATGGCATCACCTGTCCCAATTTGGATCAGATATTTCTGCTTGCCGATAGCGCTGCAACAGGTGAGTTAGTCTCATGTCCTATTTTGACCACCCACGAACGACCGCCATATTGGGCCCGACGAATACTGGTAAAACGCACTATGCCATTGAGCGAATGCTGGCGCACACCAGCGGGATGATCGGGTTGCCATTGCGGCTATTGGCGCGAGAGCTTTATGACCGTGTGGCGCGGATGAAAGGTGCCGAGCTTGTCGCGCTTGTCACCGGTGAAGAGCGTATTTGGCCCGAAACGGCGCGCTATATTTTTTGCACGACAGAAGCGATGCCGCGCGATGTCAAAATGGTTGATACAGGCGTCGATAATGAACCCCATGATGTTGCTTTTGTAGCGATTGATGAGGTGCAGCTGGCGACAGACCGCGAACGGGGCCATATCTTTACATCGCGGATGCTGAATGCGCGCGGTCGATTTGAGACTATGTTCCTGGGGTCGGCGAATATAGCCCCTGTCATCCGGCAGCTGGTGCCCGAAACCAACATTACATCGCGCCCGCGATTTTCTACGTTGGCCTATTCGGGGCCCGAAAAGCTGGCCAACCTCCCTCCGCGCACCGTCATAGTCGCTTTCGCAGCCGACGAAGTCTATGCCATCGCCGAGGGGCTGCGCCGGATTTCGGGCGGTGCCGCCGTGGTGATGGGCGCACTCAGCCCCCGAACCCGCAACGCCCAGGTGGCGATGTTCCAATCGGGAGAGGTCGACTATCTGGTGGCGACCGACGCGATCGGCATGGGGCTCAACCTTGACGCCGATCATGTCATATTTGCCAGCCTGCATAAATTTGATGGCGTTGAAGTGCGCCGCCTTACCCTGGCCGAAATGGCGCAAATTGCCGGGCGCGCCGGGCGGCATCAACGCGACGGCAGCTTTGGGAGCCTGAGCGGTCGCAGCGTCTTTTCGCCGGAAGATGTCGAGGCGATTGAGGAGCATCGATTTGAGCCGCTGTCCTGGGCCTATTGGCGAGAGGCAAGCCCATCGATGGCTAGTGTCGATGCCTTGATCGCTGACCTCGAAAAAGCACCGAATCAGCCAATGTTGCGGAGCCCACCAGAGGCGAGCGACCTTATGGCGCTGCGCCAAATGCACAGTGACAGCGCGGCCATGGCGATGATCCACAGCCCAGATCAAGTCAGGCGGCTGTGGGATGTGTGTTCTTTACCAGATTTCCCCAATGTCGGCGCAGAGGCGCACCACCGCATGGTCAGCCACATTTGGTCGAGCCTGTCGCAAGACAAAGGCACAATAGAGACCGACTGGTTCATGGGGAAATTGAACGCGCTCGATACTATGGACGGGCCGATTGAGGCGCTGGGCGAGCGTATCGGGGCGGTGCGAAGCTATTGTTATATCGCGCAGCGCGGCGATTGGTTGGCTGAGCCCACCGCGATGGCCGAAAAGGCGCGCGATGTAGAAGCGCGTTTGTCCGACGCTATGCATGACGCCCTGACCGCGCGATTTGTCGATCGGCGCACCGCGGTGTTGATGCGGTCATTGGGGCAAAATGCCGCCGCAATGTCGGTTACTGTCGATGATGAAGACCGCGTCACTGCCAATGGTCAGGTCATCGGATCGATTGATGGGTTTTCTTTTCACCCCGATCCCAGTGCAACATTGAGCGATCACAAGCTGTTAATTGCAACAGCCCAGAAATATCTCGGCGTAGAATTGGCTAAACGCGCCACTGTTCTGGCAGGGTCGCACGAGGGTAATTTTACGCTTATGGCTGCCCCCGATCAGCTGCCAACCATCATGTGGCACGGCCATGCGGTGGCGACATTGGTGCGTGGCAAGCATGTTTTGAACCCGCGTGCCCTGCTTAGCTCATCATTGTCTGCGCTTGATCCCAACGTTGTTGCGGCCGTTCAATCGCGGATCAATTCGGCTGTTGACCTCAGCATCGCACGATATTTGCGCTCGCTTTTGAATGTTGCGGCAAAGATCAAAGACAGGGCCACTCCGCCCAACGAACGCGCCATTCTGACCGCGTTAATCGACGGCTGCGGCGTTGCCGCGCGCGCCGATGTCCGTGAAACTATGAAATATATCGACCAGAATGGCCGCGCATCGATCAGATCATTTGGCGTGTGGTTTGGCTATCTCGACCTTTTTGTGAGCGAGATTTTGAAGCCGATGCCGCTCAATTGGCTGACCGGGCTTCAGGCCGCATGGTGCGGCGAAAGCCCACTGCATCAGGGCCCATCCAGCAAAGTCATTGTCCCGCTAGAAGATGCTCACGGCGAGCCGATGCTTGGTTTCCGGATTGTTGGTGACATGTTGCTGCGGGTTGACGCGGTTGAAAAAATGGCACGGCACGCCCGCGCCGCACAAGACGGCTTGCCAAGCATATTAAAGAAAAAATCCAAGCCGATGATCACGGACGTGCTCGCCGATGAAAATGCGCCCGTTGAAGCGATGGCTGCCGAAGCGCCGCCGATGCCCGGCGCATTTCATATTGACCCCGAGCTTGGCATTTCGATGGGCTTGTCGCTGCCCAGACGATTGGCTTTGCTCGATCATTTAGGATTGTGGGTTGTCGACCCTCCTGAAGACGTGACCGCAGACACTGAACCGGGGCTATGGTGGCATTGGGGGCGCCGGCCTTCGCCTGATGAAAAACCGGGAAGTAAAAAAACGAGACACAGATCAGGCCGGAGCCGTAAGCCCAAAACTATTGGATCGGGCCAAGTGCAGGCGGACAGCGATGATCGCGGCGCGATGCCGCAAATGTCGGAACCGCCGCCTGTCAACAATCCTTTTGGACAATTGGCTGGCATGTTCGACAACAATAAAGCTGAACAGGATTGACGAGCGAGCCACGCTGCGCTTAGCAGGTGCTATGATGAGTTTTGAGCAGCTGTTTTGCTGTTGACCAAGGAGCCATATTCGCCATGACCTATGTCGTCACCGACGCCTGCATCAAATGTAAATATATGGATTGCGTCGAAGTGTGCCCTGTCGATTGTTTCTATGAGGGCGAAAATATGTTGGTGATCAACCCCAGCGAGTGCATCGATTGCGGCGTTTGCGAACCCGAATGCCCCGCCGAAGCGATTTTACCTGATACTGAAAACGGCCTTGAAAAATGGCTGGAGCTGAACAACACTTATTCTGCGCTATGGCCTAATATCACGGTCAAAAAGGACAGCCCGGATGACGCCGATGAGTATAAAGGCGTTGCCGGAAAATTTGAGGCGCATTTTTCTGCGGAGCCAGGCGAAGGGGATTAATGGGCCTAGGGCCTGGATCCTAAGAGCCACGACCCTGAATTGCACTAATTTCCCGTCCTTTGTAACCATCTAGTAATATTATTGCGAATCTGCTATACTAGCGTGATCGGCGCATGGGTGAACGGCTTTTTGCCGCTCCCAGGGCGCGGGTCGGTGCAACGCGAGTGCAGGATTGTCGATGAGGAGTGGCCCGAATTGGGCCGATAAGCACAACGGTAAAGAGCGGGTTTGCGGCCATGCATGGCATGGCGGCGGATATGGTTCCTTTGCTTGGTGTCCCTTCTCCTATGTTCGCCTCACTCATCCCTTGTCATGCGACAAGGCCGGAAGGATTTTTGATGACTGCCAATATGCAAGCCTTTGATGTCGGTGATTATGTTGTCTATCCCAAGCATGGCGTCGGCCGTGTAATGGAGCTGCTGCATCAAGAAATCGCCGGTATGACGCTTGAGCTCTATGTTTTGCGTTTCGAAAAAGAACGCATGACGCTGCGCGTCCCCGTCAATAAGATTGAAAGCGTCGGGATGCGGAAATTGTCTTCGGATAAAACTCTCAAAGAAGCGCTCGATACGCTCAAGCTCAAGCCCCGGGTAAAGCGCACCATGTGGTCGCGCCGCGCCCAGGAATATGAAGCAAAGATCAATTCGGGCGACCTTGTGTCGATTGCCGAAGTGACACGCGACCTGTTCCGTCCTGATGATCAGCCCGAGCAAAGCTATTCTGAGCGGCAGATTTTTGAAGCCGCGTCCAGCCGGCTTGCCCGCGAAATTGCGGCGATGGAAGAGATTGACGAGAAAGCGGCACAGGCAAAAATCCTCGAAATCCTCAACAAATATGCGCCACAATATCACCCGGCGGTGAATGGCTGAAGGTGCCGTTCCTATGGCCTTTGACCATAGCACATTGCTGGGTTGCGCCGATTTTGCGGACAGGGCACAAAGGCCAATATGAAGCATAAGCGATCATATTTTGCTGGCTCTATCGGCATCGCCGTTGGATTGACCGCGCTTGCTGCCGCACCCGCAACGGCGGACACGCGGCGATTTGGGCTCACCAGTTTTGATCGGATCGAGGTGCTGGGCGATATGATCGTCGATATTGTCACCGACTATCGTATCAGCGCCGTCGCCGAAGCGCCGCGCAGCGCAATTGAAACGCTCAGTATGGAGGTGCATGACCGCACATTGGTGGTGCGCCAGGTTGCCGAGGGCGCCTTTGGCCCCCGCCGCGCCAGCGATGGCCCTATCCGCATCAGATTGCGGGTGCCTGCGCTGCAACAAGTGATGCTGCGTGGTTCGGGCCAAGTCAACGCCGGGGGATTGCGCGGCCATGCGATCAGCGTCAATGTCGATGGGCCAGGCAGGGTTCAAGCGTCGATCTTGCGCGGTGAAACCGTGCAATTGCGCGTTGTCGGGGCTGGTCAGATTGTGGTGAGCGGCGCGGCCCGCGACCTTGCTGCGGTCATTAATGGCGCCGGGAGTATCGACGCCGCAGCCTTCACTGTGCGCGACCTGACGGTGCAGTCCGTTGGCACAGGGTCCAGCCAATTTGCTGCCAATCACACCGCCAATATTGTTGCGGGTGGTTCAACCAATATTGTCGTCACGGGACATGCTCGTTGCACGGTTCGCAACATCGGCGCTGGTACCGTGTCGTGCGGGGCGGCTTCGCGCGCACCTTTGCCGAGCACGGCCAATTAACTGTGTCCCTAGGTCAGCGCCTCATAGAGCCATCCAGCTTATGGCAACAGCGGCTTGATGATCGACCACTCAAAGTCTCTCAGCTCATATCGGCGAGAGGTCATGCCCAGTCTCCTTACAGAGAATGAAGCATAACCTCCCGCCCCTGGAAACCTCTGTTATGAGTTTATGATCTAGGTGAGGCCGCGAAAATCGACATCCTCGACCCGGCCATAGCGGACAGTGCAGGTGAAACGCCCGCGATCATCGTAGCGATGACGATCACCACGGCCCCAGCCGCGATTATTGCCATCGCGATCATAGTCGCGATCATAGCCGCGTCCATAGCCATCGCGGTCGCGCTCGCCGTAGCGATCCCGATCGCGCCAATCGCCGCCGCGCCCACGGTAATCGACAGCAACATTACCCGCTATCTGGTATCCGCCACGGATACGGTCAATATTGGTGATACGCTGGACATCAACATCATTGCCCCGCCCGCTGCGCCGTTCCACCGCCGCTACGCAACGCTCAATCGCTTCGCGCGAACCGCCATTACGGTCCCAATCATAGCCATCATAACGGTTATCATGGCCACGGTCATAGCGCGGGTCATAATTGCGGTCGCGGTTACGATCGCGATTGCCGCCGCTCGACAAAATCGCCGCCAGCCCGCCGATGACAATGGCGCCGGCAATGACGTCACCCGCGCTAATGCCATCGTGGCGGCCGTGACGGTCATGGTCGCGCCTGCCGTAATATTGGGCGTTGGCGGGGATCGCCGTCGCCAGAGTGGATCCAGCCAGCAGCACGACCATTGCTGCCCGCGCCTTGGTTGCAAAACGGTTTGCCATTGCTCGGTTTCCTTCACAGATGAAGCCCTTGTTGAACTGGCTCCATAGTCAGGGTTTAGCGGCCTTGCATTGTCACGATGCTGAATAGGTCCGTTAGCGCTCGTTCATGATTGTGGCGACAGGCGCTAGAGTATGATGCCATCTGACTTCAAGACGCTCTAGAGCCCGCATGACAGCTGGGATGCGCCATATTGTGGCTCGCGCGCTTCGGGCGTAAATACGCCAACCGAACAAGACTCCGCTTCATCGCCCGCCAAGGGAATGCTGCCGTCATCATGGATGACGACCCCCGCCGCGCGCAATGCCGCGATCACCGCCGCCTCACGCTCGCGGAAAATGATGGCACTTCCCTCATAATATTGGCCGACCGCCGCCACCGTCAGGCCATGAAAACGGCGATTGGGGACGGGAGCGAAGGTCGCGGCCGTCTCTATCTCATCAAGATAGGCCTGCCGCTCCTTGGGGGGCATCGTCTCAGCGCGGGCATAGCGCGCCTGGGCAATCCGCCGCGCTTCATCAAGATAGCGGCCAATCTCCGGCCCAAAGCTGGTGTCGCGGTTGCTGAACGGTATGGCGATGGGTGACCCAGGCCCGCCCGGCGTTGCGAGGTTGCCATCCCACACATAGCCGCCATCGGACAGTTTGAGCCAGCGCGAGGTGCCATCGGCCCCGCGCACCCAGCGCCCGCTCACCATTTCGCCTTCGCGCCGCTCGCGCGCTACCACCGTGCCGTCGGTCGAGGGGAGGTCGCGTTGCTTTGCTTCGGCTGCGACCGTCATGATAACGGTGTCGGGCGACAGGAAAGCGTCGGCGTAATTGATTTGCCATTGGGGGCGGGTATCGGCTGGTGCTGCCGCTTCGGGCGCATCGGCGACCTCGGCCATTTGCGGGCTCTGGCCAAACATGCTCCAGCCAACATAGGCGCCGATCAGCGCGGCGATAAGCGCGCCAAAGAGTAGGAACGGTAAAAGTGTCCGCCTGGCCTGGGGTGGATCCTGCTCGGCTACCTCAGCCCCATCTTTCTGATTTCTGTCTTCGCTGGCTGCAATCTCACCCTCACCCTCGCTATTATCCAGCGGCGCGCCCACTGCATCGCCCTGAAATTCATGGGAAGGGTTAAGTGATGCGGGTGGTATGGTGAGCGACGAGTCCACAGCAGAAGGTGTTTCGCTTGTTTGGTGAATTTCTGAGGGCTCGGGAGTTTCGGAGGCTTCGACAAGGCTGAGCCAATCGCCGGCCCCACCCTCTGCGCTTAAGGGCGCACCGCATTTCGCACAGACGTCCACCGCGTCGTCATTGCTATGCCCGCATTCCGCACAAATCATATCGCTCATCGTTCAGCCCCTTTACCGCGTCCATGCTGCTATGTTGCGGCGGCTTCGTCCATAAAAATCTGTTCCTGAACACCAGATGGATTGGTGCCGCCCCTGTCTTGCGCGCCGCTTGGTATGATCCGCGTCTTGATCCCCAGCTCCTCAAAATCACCCGCAAATTCGGCCAGAGCCAACTCCCCCGCACAAGCGCGTGCACCTGGCAGCGGCGGGTTACCATCGCGATAGCGCCGGATCAGCGCCAATGCGGCCAATGTCGGGACAGTGGGGCCACAGTTGCCCGATGCCCGAAGCGTCCAGCGCGCCGCTGCTTTGTTACCCTTTGCGTCAAGCCCGCGTGCATGGACTTCCATATAGCCAACATCGCTACCCCACCGCAAAAAGCGCTGCGCTGCCCACAATAATGAGCGGGCAAACGGGCGCAGACTTCGCACAATACCGAGCCGCACTGGCCAAGCGAGCAAGGCCAGTCCAAGGTGGAGCAAGGGCAATTCCAGCCCCGCAAAAAACTCGGCTGAACGTGTCGGATTATAGCGCGCCACCAGCAAATCCTGATCGGGCGTGTCGCACACACTGGCCCAGCGCCGCGTGCCATCGGACAGCCGCCAGCGATGCGTCATCCCCCACCCCGGCACATCTTGCCAACGCCCTTCGCGCCACACGCTGACCGGCTTGCCGACATAGCTCAATATCGCCTGCATCACCGAAAGCCCGCGCGGCGCGCGGTTGCCGGGGAAAATTCCAACGCGCAGATCATCAATCCGGCTCCATCCCTTGACCAGGTCATCGATCACCGCGTGCGACAGCGCGGGGACCGAACTGGCCCCGGTTAATATAGCGATTCCGCGCGCGCGCGCCGCCGAGTCATATTGACCAATGGCGGCAACGAATGCGCGCCCGTCGGCGAGGTCGAGATAGGGAATGCCCGCCCCTATCGCCGCGCGAATGACCGCGTCCTGCGAAGCCTGAAACGGTCCCGCCGCATCGACCACCAGATCGGCACCTGCAAAGTCACTGGCGGCCAAGTGATCGCGGTCGAGCGTGCGGATGATGGCGTCGGGGTCAATTTGCGCCCCCAGCGCCCTTAAGGCATCAGCCCGCCGCCCAGCCAAAATCAGCCGCACCCCCGGCTCGCGCGCACACCGCATCGCAAGGCGGCTGCCGAACACCCCGCTCGCGCCGATGATCAGCACGGTCAGCGACACAGCGTCATTGATCCTGAAACACAGCGTGCTGATGCACCAACTCGCCCAGCAGCGGGTGTCGCACAGACAGGTCAAACGCAAAGTGGCCGCGCCCCAGGTCGCGGTG